>RGSV01000118.1 GCA_010025655.1 Acidimicrobiia bacterium | reverse complement strand
TGCCTGCTGCACAAAACTGCGCACACTCGGCCCAGCCTCCACAGCTTCGATGAACCGCACATGTGCTGGTGGCATGTACTCGCGCATCTCCATGAGGTATTCGCGCAACTGATCGCGCTCGTGCTGAATTCCTAGTACACCGTCGAGAGCGGGCACGATGGCACTTTGCGCACCGGTTTCGCCGCGATAGGTCATGCCCTTGCCGCCGAGTTCAGTCACGCCTTCGTACACCACGCCATTCGGAAGCGACGGGTTGTTCTTCCAGCCGAAGATGTACGGCCGCACACGATGGAAGTACACATACGGGTCGCACCGCTCGGGCATGCGGGCGAGCACCCGATACATCGCACTGATGCCATCACGTAGATCACGCAGTGCAGTGTCGAGTCGTTCGGCGTCATTTGCGACGACGGCCGCTTGCGCATCTTCGATTGCCTGCAGCGCACGACCAGCCTTCTTCTCAATATCAATATGTATGAGGATGAACCATTCCTCGTCTTGACCACCGAGGAAGCACTGCAACAGCGCGATATTGCCGCACTCGACTGGCCCATCAGCCTTCAGCCGCCGCCAGTTGTCGATCGAGTAACTGGTGTAACTGAGAATTGGTGGACGCCCAACGAGTTGGCCCACCTTGAACCATGGTTGTGCGAGTACCGCTGGCATGGTGTGGGCGGGTGCAACGTCGCTCCACTGATAGGCCTGGCCGATGTAGCTAAGTGCGAGCATCGCTCGCCGTATCTCACCTTCACCTTGCAACGCAGAAACGTCGAATGGTCGCATCTGTTGCACCGTCTTGCGAAAGTCGGCGCCCATGAGGTGCTTTGGTAGATCGGTCGCGAGCTCATCCCACTCTTGGTTCGCTGCAGAAAGATGCGCGACGGGGTCGCTCGTCTGCATGTATCCCCACTCACGAGTAATGCCGTGGTCTACGAGTCGAACTGGCTGAGCTAGTTGTGACGCCACGCTGCGCCTCTTTCTTGGTGAATGCTGAGTTACTGCGACCAACCGTAGTTCGTATCAGCCCGAACGCTGCAGGCGCGAGACTCGTGGAATCGTCTAGTCGTGAGGAAAGATGCCAGCCGACAACCCAAAGTCGATTGAGAGGTTCGCACCCGTAATCGCAGCAGCCTCTGGCTGGCAGAGGAACCACACGAACTCGGCAATCTCTGCTGGCGTGATGAATCGCGCGTTGCGACCCTGTGGGTAGCCAGCCAGCAGGCGGTCGTAATACTGCTGCTCACCGCCCCCGTAGTCGCGAGCCTGGCCCCGCAACATGGGTGAGTCAACGTCGCCGGGGCACACCGCATTGACGCGCACACCGCGTGGCGCGAGCTCGAGAGCGAGTGCCTTGGTGAACACTGAAACGCCACCTTTAGAGGCACAATATGCGGCTGCACCAGAGTTGCCTTGAATTCCCGCATCGCTCGAGAGATTGACGATGCAGCCGCGTGTCACCTCAAGATGTGGAATTGCAGCCGCTGATACGAAGTAGGTGCCCTTTAAGTTGACGTCAATGACGCGATCAAAGTCAGCTTCGGTGGTCGCAGCCGTGTCGCCCTCGTGCCACACACCTGCCGCGTTGACCACCGCATCGAGTCGACCCAGGTGATGCACGGCTTCGGCAACTGCATCGCGACAGGCGGCCGCCGTTCGCAGATCGGCCACAACCGAGAAGTACGACTCTGTTCCGACAGGGCTGGTCATGTCGATTGAACAACAGGTCCAGCCAGCCGCATGGAATTTCTGCAGCACCGCCGAACCGATACCACCGGAGCCACCAGTAACGAGTAGTGCACGTGGTTGAGTCATGTGCTCCAACCTAGGCTTCGGCGGTGGCCACGAAAAAAAAGTCGCAACTCGCACGCAAGCCAGAACGCTCTGCGCACTTTCCGGCGATTGAGAAGAAGCACGGCAAGCCCGTGTCGCACTGGCTGAAACTGCTCGCACCACTGCGCGGCCGCCCGTACACCGAACAGATGGCGTTGTTGCAGGGTCGCCACCGTTTCAGTCGCAACCACGCAAATGCCGTTGTGATGTATTTTCGCGGTTCGAAGTCGTCACGGCGGATATCCACCTTGGCGGAGTTCATTGCCCAGTGCCCGGGCGAGCGCGGCGCAACAATCAAGAAGATCTTCGCAGTTGCGCGCAAGTCACACCCCGACGCTCATGTGGTGATCGCGTGGAATCAGCCAATGCTGAAGGTTGGCGACCACTACATCTTCGGGGTCTCGGCCACCAAGGACTACCTGTTGTTCGGCATTTGGAATCAAGACGTGCACAAACAGCTCGCAAATCGCTTCACTGGCTTGATGCAATTGAAAAAGACCGTGCGGTTGCCAGCCGATTGGAAAGTCGACACCAAGTTGCTCAACGACATCGTGAGGTTGAGTGTTGGCGCTCGCCGGTAGTCAGGCAACTGCTGCTAGTCGGTGATTGCGCGGCGCGGTACCCAGACGAGATAGTTCCACACCCAGTCGGCAAAAATGCTGGTGCGGTTGCGGCCGCCAGAGATATAGGCCAAATGCAGTGCTAGCCAGGTGAGCCATGCGAAGGTTCCGCTGAACCGCAACCAGCGACGCACTTCGACCACGGCTTTACGTCGCCCAATGGTGGCCATCTGGCCCTTGTCGCGATAGACGAAGTTCGTGAGCTGCTCGTTGCGTGCCAGCCGCAGCAGTTGGTTGGCAACATGTTTGCCTTGCTGAATTGCCACTGGCGCAATCATCGGCAGTGGGCGACCGGTGTCGTCGGCATGGTGTGCGGCATCGCCAATCACCCAGATGCCGTCAGTGAGTGACAGCGTCGGTTGCACCTTCAGTCGATTGGCCCGATCAGTTTCTCCCAGCATCTTCCACGTTGGCGGGGCAACTACACCGGCTGCCCAGATGCGGGTGCCGGCTACAAGTTCATCGCCGTTCGTAAAGTGAAGGCTCGTCGCTGTTGCGCGGCTGACTGCGGTATCAACGCGCACCGTGACACCCATTTTCTCCAGCGTCTTCTGAGCGTGTGCACTCGACTTGGGGTGAAAACTCGGCAACAGTCGTGGCCCGGCCTCAATGAGAGTGACCGAAGCATGTTGTGCGATGTCTTCGAACTCGCGGCGAATCTCGTCTTGCAGTTCGCGAATCGCCCCAGCCAGTTCGACACCAGTCGGCCCGCCGCCAACAACCGCCACTTGCAATGCAGTGGTTGGCAAGAAGCCATCTTCGACTTCTTCATAAGTGTGCAAGAGCGAACGGCGAATGAGTCGCGAGTCGGCCACTGATTTCATCTGCAGGGTGTGCTCGGCGACTCCGTCTATGCCGTAGGTCGTGCCTTGCGAACCGACTGCCAGCACGAGGTGGTCAAAGTCGACTACTCGTTTGCCGTTGAGGGTCAGTTGCTTAGTTTTCACATCAATCTCGGTGACTTCGGCGCGTATGAAGTCGACTTCACGAAACGCAGTGCGCACGGGGAAGGCAATGTCGTCTTCGGGCAGACCTGCGGTTGCCACTTGATACAGCAGTGGCGAAAACAAGTGATATGGGTGCCGGTCAATCATGGTCACTCGATAAGCCGATGAGCGACGCAGTTTTCTGGCGCAGGCGAGACCGCCAAAACCGGCGCCGACGATGACGACGTGTTGCTTTGGTGGAGATTCACCCCACTCGAGCGTCATGACGCCAATCTACGATGCGAAGCGTTGACCGTAGCGTTTGAAGGGTGAAGTACATCATCTTTGTGATTGATTCGCAGAGTATTACCGCAGCCGCCAATGAGATGGCAGCCATCGACGCGTTCAATGAAGGACTGCAGCGAGATGGATTCTGGGTGATGGCAGCTGGAATTGGCGCGCCGAACACGGCCACAGTGATCGACAATCGTCGTGGTGTCGGCCTGCTACAGAGTGGTTCGTTATTCGTCGAGTCAGAGCACTACAGCGGTTTCTGGATCATCGACGTGCCGTCTCCCGAGGTCGCCATGGAGCTAGCGAACGCGGGTTCGCAAGCGTGCAACAGGCGAGTAGAGCTGAGACCGTTTCTACGCTGAGTCAGGTGGCGCGCTCGGAGGGACTCGAACCCCCAACCCTCTGATCCGAAGTCAGATGCTCTATCCATTGAGCTACGAACGCTGGTGAGCCAAAGGCTAACGCCTGCCAAGATTGGGGAATGGCCCTTCACCCGCAAACAGCCGCAGTGCTCGACTTCATGAAACAACTCGGCGCCCCGCCGCTGCACGAGGTGACGCCGGCTGAGGGGCGCGCGAACTATCTGGCGATGCGAGTGCCCTCAACGGTGCAACTGCATGAGATTCGTGACTTCGATGCGGGCGGTGTGCGCTGCAGGCTCTATCGCTCGACCGATGACAG
>RGSV01000117.1 GCA_010025655.1 Acidimicrobiia bacterium | reverse complement strand
ATCGAGATGATCCAAGAGGTGAGATGTGAGCGTCACTCCAATCACCTGTAAGGAAACGACTACAGCAACTATGACCACAACAGAAAAAGCGCTCGGAGCGACTATTGCTGTAAGTATTAGCGATGCAATTCCTAAATACCAATTATCTGCTGTAGCTGTTAGGTCGAACACTTTTGACCGAGATGGGAGCGGCAGCCAGCGCCTCTGCATCCTCAATATCGTAGATTCGAGCGTCATCTGACTTAGCCATTGAGGCGCCAGATGGTGCCGCTGAGTGAGAGCACGTAGAGATCGTTGTGGGCCCGCACGATTGCGGCAGGTGAGTCGACGGCGTCGAAGTGCAGCGTCATGCGCGAGGCGAGTGATGCATTTGACGACGTTGTTGAGGTGATGTCTGCGGGGGTCGACCACACGCGGCCGCTGCAATAGTCGGCGAACACATACCGACCTCGCAACGAGCCGCTGACCGCGACCGCACCGCCACTGACCGAGCAACCGTTCTCGCCGTGTTCATATGCGAGCACAGGTGGAGTATGTGATGCGCTCGACTGGTCGTCGTTGAAGCGATCGTTGGCCTCGTAGGCGCTCCAACCGAAGTCGATGATGTTGTTCGCCGTGCGTGACGAGACAGAGTCGAGCACGCTCACTTCCTCCCACTTGTTCTGGCCGACATCGGCGAGCCAGAGTCGGTCATCGAACAAATCGACGCGCCATGGGTTGCGCAAGCCCTTGGCGATGATGGTCGTTGCACCTGTCGCTGCATCTACCCGCAGAACCTTGCCCAAGAGCGATGAATCGTCAAGTGACACTCGCAGTGGATCGTCGGCTGAGCCACCGTCGCCCATCGGCACCAGCAACATGCCGTTGGGTTCAACGACGAGGTCACCAGCGTTGTGGTTGCGGAATGGCTGTTCGATGGTGATGATCGTGCGCAGCGACCCACGCTCGAAGGCGCCGTTGGCCGCGACGTTGAGCGACGCCACCACCGTGTCGCCCGAGCGATTGGTGTAGTTGAGATAGGCGACGGATCCATCTGGTGAGAAGGCGAGACCGAGCAGACCTCGCTCACCCTCGCCCTCAGTGAGGTCACTGATATCGAGCACGGGCTCGTTGCTCAGCTGATCATTGACGAAGCGATGAATGGTGCCGGCACGCGAGACAAAATAGACCGCATCGTCACCCGCGCGGTGGGCCCCATCGACGGGTTGGTCGAGCAGCGCAACCGGCGAAAGCGTTAGAGCGCTTACGTCGGCCGACGCAGCTGAGGCATCGTCGAGCGACGTGTCGTCTTGCGCGCCCGGGGCTGTCGCACGCTGGGCGCCGCATGCACCAACTGTGCCGAGAGCGAGTGCGCCAAGGGCGAGTGCGAGAGTAATGCGTCGCACGTTATGCCTGGGCGGTGGCGAGCCCCTCGAGCAGTGTGTTCCAACCGAGCACGGCGCACTTGATGCGCACGGGATATTTCACCACGCCTTGCAGCGCCTCAATGTCACCGAGTTTCACGTCGGCGGGGGCTGAGCCGTCGTGTTCCTCGATGGTCATTAATTGTTTGAATCGTCGAGCAATCGCGCGCACATCGTCGAGAGACTTGCCTTTCACCGCGGCGGTCATCATCGATGCCGATGCCTGGCTGATCGAGCAGCCGTGACCGGTGAAGCGCACGTCGTTGACGACGCCATCGCTCACATCCAAGAAAATCTTGATCTCGTCACCGCAGAGCGGGTTCGAGCCCTCGGTGCACGTAGCTGGCGGCGGCAGTTCGCCCTTATTGCGCGGCGTGCGGTAGTGGTCGAGGATCACCTCGCGGTAGAGGTCTTCGAGGTTGCTCATCGTCGCTGCCCGTTCGTCACTGTCGTCTCGTCACCTAGAAAATACTGCTTACGTCGTCGAGGGCGTCGACCAGGGCGTCGACATCGTTTTCGTCGGAGTAGAGGTACATGCTCGCTCGGGCCGTGGCGTTGGCACCGATGAGGCGCATCAGTGGCTTGGCGCAGTGGTGACCTGCGCGTACATATACGTTGTGTTGATCGAGTACCTGGCTCACGTCGTGCGGATGCACGCCACGGAACGCGAACGAAAACGTCGCACCACGCAACTCGGGGTTGGTCGCACCGTGGATGGTGATGTCGTCGCCGTAGCGATCTTTCAGCGCTCGGTACGCGTAGTTGGTGAGTTCGATTTCGTGACGGCGTACTTCCGACATGCCGATGCCAGACAAGAAGTCGACCGCAGCGCCAAGACCGATGACTTCGACAATCGGGGGAGTGCCGGCTTCGAATTTCGCCGGCAGCTCGGCGCACGTAAAACTGTCGAGTCGAACGTCGCTGATCATGCCACCGCCACCGAGAAAGGGCGGCATTGAGTCGAGCATCGCCTCAGGGGCCCAGAAGACCCCGACGCCGGTAGGTCCGCACATTTTGTGACTGCTGAAAGCGAGCATGTCGGCACCCCACGCCTGCACGTCGGTGGTCATGTGCGGCACCGACTGGCATCCGTCGACGACTGCGATTGCGCCGGCTCGGTGTGCGGCATCGCACAATTCGCGCACCGGGTTGATGGTGCCGAGCACGTTCGACATCGACGTGAACGCGAAGACCTTTGCACCGCGCAAGATCGAATCAAGTGACGTGAGGTCGAGTTGAAAATCAGCCGTGAGCGGCACCCAGCGAATCTCGAGACTCTTTTCGGCGGCCAGCATCTGCCACGGCACGATGTTGGCGTGGTGCTCCATGTGGGTGAGCACGACGACATCGCCCTTTCCGAGATTGGCGCGACCCCACGACTGCGCGGCGAGGTTGAGCGACTCGGTCGCGTTCTTGGTGAACACCACTTCACGCGGCGAACGCGCATTGATGAAGTGGGCCACCTTCGCGCGCGCGGCTTCGTAAGTGGTCGACGCTTCGGACGCCAGCGTGTAGGAGCTGCGACCAATCGGCGCATAGCCCTCGCGCATGAACTGGCTCATCGTGTCGATGACGCAGTTCGGCTTGTGTGACGAATTGGCGCTGTCGAGGTAGTGAATCGGCTTGCCACCCACCTGGCGCTGCAACATCGGGAACTCTTTGCGCAGGGCGGCGATGTCGAGCGACATGATTAGTTGCGAAACGACTCGTAGCCCGACTTCTCGAGCGTGGCCGCGATCTCCATGCCGCCGGTCGCGACGATACGGCCGTCGATCAACACGTGAACAAAGTCGGGGCGCAGTTCGTCGAGCAGTCGCTGATAGTGGGTGATCAGCACGATGCCAAGTGCCGGTCGGTCGCGGCGTACCTCTTGAATGCCCTTGGCGACGATGCGCAGCGCGTCGATGTCGAGACCTGAATCGGTTTCGTCCAAGATCGCGAGTTCGGGTTCGAGAATCGCCATCTGCATAATCTCGTTGCGCTTGCGCTCGCCACCTGAAAAGCCCGTGTTGAGATGACGGTCGATGAACGAAGAATCCATGCCGAGGCGCTTCATCCAGTCCATCGCTGAGAGCCGTAACTCAAGAATCGAGAGGTCGATGCCCTTGCGCGCCGACAACGCCTGTCGCAGAAACTGCAACACCGAGACACCAGAGATTTCTTGCGGATACTGAAAGCCGAGAAACATGCCGTTCTTCGCGCGCTCGGTGGTCGACCATGAAGAAATGTCTTCGCCCTTGTAAAACACCTTGCCGCTAGTGACCTCGTAGGCCTCAGACGCGAGCAGCGTGCTGGCGAGTGTCGACTTACCCGAGCCGTTCGGACCCATGATGGCGTGCACTTCGCCCTCGCGCACCGTGAGCGAAAAGCCGCGCAAGATTCCGTGCTCGCCCTCGAGCGCCTTGGCATGCAGGTCGTCGACACGCAACAATTCGCGCGGGAGAGCGGCGTTCACCTCGGCAACGCTATTCGCGCGGGGCAATTTCCCCTACGCCGATAGTGGGAATTGGGCGCCCAATTGACGCACGCCACACGGGTCGGGGCGGTGGTTGTCACCAACCGCGGGCGATCCACTCGTCCAACTGCGGTCGCTCGGAGCCGATCGTGGTGTCGTTGCCGTGGCCAGGCAACACCAGCGTGGTATCGGGAAGTGCGAACAACGTGTCGTTTATCGAGCGGATGATCGCGGAGAAGTCGCCGCCTTCGAACTTGGTCGCGCCTGGCCCACCCGGAAACAGCGTGTCTCCTGAGAACAACAGTGGTGTTCCCGCAACCTGAAAACAGATGGATCCTGCGGTGTGACCCGGTGTGTGTAGGGCGTGCAGTCGCACGCGGCCCACTTCGATGACTTCTTTGTCGTCGAGCAACACGTCGTAGCCGACTTCTTTCAGTCGCGGTGCATCGAGCGCGGTGACGGCAACCTCATAACCGGCCTCGCGCATCGCGGGCACGGCCTGAATGTGATCCCAAT
>RGSV01000116.1 GCA_010025655.1 Acidimicrobiia bacterium | reverse complement strand
AAGTTCCTGTAGTCCAGGAACCTGCACGTACGCGACTCCCCCAGGCGAAAGGTATTGAGCAATATGAGATAACGAATCTCTTGGATTCGGCAAATGCTCGAGAACATCTTTCAGGATTACGACATCGAAAGTTCCCAGTTCACTTAGCAATTCAAACCCACCTCTATAGAGGTTTAGACCGAAACTCCTACCAAAATCCAAAAAACTCTCGTCAAAATCAATTCCCACGACGTCATCACCGCGTCTCCGAAACGGCAGCAGTGCTCCACCTGCTCCCGTGCCGATCTCAAGAACCCTCAATGGGGCTGAAGAGATTAGTTTTCTCGCAGCGAGAGTTTGGAGAATCCGTGATCCGCTGGCCGTTTGTTGTTCAAACCACTCAAGATTCGGGGACATCACCCCGCCATAGAGTCGTCGGTAGAACTCTGAATAAAAGATTTCTAGAGACTCTTCAGTCATCCGTTTTCGAGAATAAAGTGTCGGACAATTTAGGCACCGAACCGTCTCAACCTCAACACCTTGCCTATCGACATTGGAAATCAACTTGGAATCAATATTTCCACAGACTGGACATGCGACTTCAATGAACTCAATACGACCCGAGGCTCTCGCTTCTGTGAACTGCTCAAGAGCGAGTGCCTGTGTCGAGTTTTTTGGCTGAAAACGCCGGGGAGAACGAGTCAGTAGACGACGTTCTTCAAATCTTATGAGCAAAGATGCAAGCACGACCTATCATACTAACTCTCTGCGATCTACTGATTAACGTCGCCACTCGACGACGCTGAATGCACCGAGGCCACTCGGGTCAAGCAAAGCTTCGGCTTCGCTCACTCGGCTACGCATCATCATCGCCGCAAGGTCGGGAGCACTTGTCTGCTGTTGCCAGGCTGCCTTACCTTCTGCGACGAGTGCATCAATGCCGTAGCGACGCAGAAACTGCGACTGTGACGAGACAGTAGTAGCGGTCGGTAATTGGTCAAGCGGCACCTCAACGGTGAGATCTTGTTCGCCAACCGACGATAGGTAGTGACCACCGCGCTGGTGAGCTGAATAGGTGCGCAGCCACTCTCGCCACGCGCGCTCGGTCATCGACTGTGTCGTCGTCGCATAGTCGATCGCCACGAGGCGCCCACTCGTCAATCGAGAGAGTGCCGTGTCGACCCACTCAGCCGCGGCATCACACACCGCCGCTCGCGCACCGTGTTCCGCACGTTCGGGCAATGCACGCGGCAGCGGCGTGCACTGGCGCAACACTTCGACAAAGCGGCTGCCGTCATAGGCGACGAATGCTTCTTTCCACCCGCCATCGAACACGAACAAACGAAACGGCAAGTTGTCGAGAAGTTCGTTGGCAAGAATCACACCCACAAATGGCGTAGTCGGCAGTTCGACCCGCGACTCGACACCGGCAGGGTGCGCAGCGCGCTGGTCGGCAGAAACTTCAACCGCGACATAGCGCAACGCACCACCACACTCAGGTCGCGCCGCCAGCACCGATCGGGCGAGCGTGCCTGGGCCCGCACCGGCGTCGACCACAACGAACGGGTCGGGTTTGCCCATCTCGTGCCACCAGGTATCAAGAGCGCGAGCGATGACGGCACCAAAGAGTGGGCCGACCTCTGGTGATGTGAGAAAGTCACCTCGACGGCCCGCGCGGCCGGTGCGTTCGCCCGTGTCTGAGTAGCTGGTGCGCTGGTCCGTACCCGCGTGGCTAATACGTTGACCGGTGCCCGACGGCCGAGGCTCGGTGTAGAACCCGTGCTCGCCGTACAGCGCAGTCTGCATGAACCGGTCGAAACGCAGAGCACCACCGTGGGCCGAGATCTCAGCGACCACCGCCGCGGCCGCGCCGCTCACGTCAGAACCGTCAGCCGCGGAAGGCGCCGACGAGGTCGGCGAGATCGCCGAGATACAGCACGGTGCCCGGCAACACGCCGATTACCAACGTGGCGGCAACCGTGATGCCGAGCGCAATTTGCAACGAGGAGGGTGTCACAACCGGTGCGGTGTCGCCGTGCGGTGCTGGTCGCATCCAGATTTCGCGCATGATGTTGCCGTAGTAGCCAAAGGCAATCACCGAGTTGACTGCGCCGACGACGGCCAGTGCGTATGCCCATGGCGTGGCGTCGGTGAGTAGCGCCTGGAAGGCAGCAAACTTGCCAATCCAACCGCCGAGCGGCGGAATGCCCGCGAGCGAGGCGAGGAAGATGGTGGCGAGCACCCCGAGTGCAGGCGCATAAGAAAAGAGCCCGCCATACGAGGCAATCTCGCCGCTGCGCGTCTTGCGTGACACTGCGATGATCACCCCAAACATGCCGAGGTTGGTTGCTGCATAGGCCACCAGATACACCACGACGGCACGCAACGCCGACTCGCCTGCCGCGCCACCTGCGACGGCCAACGGCATCAACACGAAGCCACCCTGGCTGACCGACGAGTAGGCAATCATGCGCACGATGTTGGTTTGTCGCAAGGCAAAGATATTGCCGACGGTCATCGTCAACGCCGAGAGCACCCAGATGAACGGCTGCCACACATCGCGAGCGTCGGGCAACGCGGTGAGTACCAACACCACGAGGGCGATGAAGCCTGCCGCTTTGCTTGCCACCGAGAGGAATGCGGTCACCGGCGTCGGAGCACCTTCATAGGTGTCGGGGGCCCACGTGTGAAATGGCACGGCTGAGACCTTGAAGGCAAATCCGACGACCACGAACACCACGGCGAGGGCCTGCACGGCGCCGAACTCACCGTCAAGGGCAATCGAGTCGGCGATGTCGACGAGCAGCGTTGAGTTGGCGAGACCATACAAGAGCGACATGCCATAAAGCATCACGGCCGAGGCAAAGACACCGAGCAGGAAGTATTTCACGCCTGCTTCGTTGCTCTTCGGGTCTCGCTTGCGCCACGCGGCGAGCATGAACGACGGAATCGACAAGAACTCAAGCGCTACGAACACCGACACCAGGTCGCGTGACGACGACATCATCACCATGCCGAGCACGCTCGTGAGCAACAAGAACCAGAACTCACCACGCCAGTAGTCGCCCTCTTCGACGTGCGACGACGAAAGCAAGACGATGACATAACCCGACAACAAGAAGAGACCCTTCATCACCAGGCTGAACTCATCGACGACGTAGCGGCCGTCAAAGAGTGAGCGCACGGGGTCGTCGTGCAGGGCGAGCGTCAATACAGGCAACGCTGCCCCGAGGAACGAAAACCCCGTCAAGATCGACAGCAACCACTTGTTGCGCTCGGTGGTGAAGAGGTCGACGAGCAATACCACGCACAAACCGGCGGCCAGCACGATCTCGGGTGCGAGCGCGTGATAGTCGATGGTCGGGGCCGTCCATGCGGCGTCGAGTGCGGTGGCGAGCGTCAAGCGTCAGCCTCCGAATGCGCGCAAGGCGCCCTGAACGGCGGGGTCAATGATCGAGAACAGCAGGTTCGGTGCAACGCCGAAAGCGATGATCGCCACGAGCAGCGGCAACCATGCGATCCACTCATAGGTGTTGACATCGTGCAAGTCATGATGGTCATGGCCCTTGGGTGTGCCAAAGGCGGTGCGCTGATAGAGCCACAGAAGATATGCCGCCGCAAAGACGGTGCCGAGTGCGGCGATCACCATGTAAGTGCGATACACCGTGACGTTGAGACCTGCGGCCGGGCTGTAGGCCGAGAGAATCGCCGGGAATTCTCCCCAGAACCCGGCGAGGCCCGGCAGACCAAGCGAAGCCATCGAGCACAGACCGAGAATCCACCCGAGACGTGGCACCTGCGTGAGCATGCCACCCAACTTGTTGATCTCGAGCGTGTGATAGCGCTCTTTCACGCTGCCCGCGATGAAGAACAACATGCCGGTGATGAGACCGTGGGCGACCATGCCGAACACTGCGGCGTTCACACCGAACGACGTCAAGGTCGAGATGCCGAGCATCACAAAACCCATGTGCGCCACCGACGAGAACGCGATGAGGCGCTTCATGTCGGTTTGCGCGAGACAGCCGAGTGCACCGTAGATGATGCCGACCACTGCCAGACCGCCGATCCACGGAGCCCACTCCATCGCCGCTTCGGGCAACATCGGAATTGCGATTCGCACAAAGCCGTAGGTGCCGAGCTTCAGCAGAATCGCCGCCAGAATCACCGAGCCCTGCGTTGGCGCTTGAGTATGTGCGTCGGGCAACCAGGTGTGGAATGGGAACATCGGCACCTTCACCGCGAAACCGATGAATATGCCGGCGAATATCCACACCTGCACGTTCTTGGCAATACCCGCACCGTTCTCGACGAGAAACGGAATCGCAAAACTCTCGGCTCCGGTCTTGAAGAACATCGCGAGAAACGCCACCAGCATCAGCGCCGAGCCAAACATCGTGTAGAGGAAGAACTTGAGCGACGCATACTGAC
>RGSV01000115.1 GCA_010025655.1 Acidimicrobiia bacterium | reverse complement strand
TCCGCGCTCTGGGACATCGGCGGCGGGTCTGGCATCGTCGCGCAATTTCTCATGGCTCGGGAGGTAGACGTGGTTCTCGTCGAACCCTCAGCCGGTGGTGCCAAGATTGCGCGCGACCGCGGCGTGCCGTCACTCTGCGCGACGCTTGAGCAACTCCGCCTACCTGACGCATGCCTCCCAGCCGTCGGAATGTTTGATGTCCTTGAACACCTTGAAAATCGTGAGCAGGCCTTGAATGAGCTTCAGCGTGTGTTGATGCCTAGTGGACATCTGCTGCTCACGGTCCCCGCTCTGCAGTCACTGTGGAGTGGTTCTGATGTCACCGCCGGGCATTACGTGCGTTACAACAGACGATCTCTTCGCACCGAGCTGGAGCGTCACGACTTTGAGATTCAACAGATTGGCTATTTCTTCGCGCTTACCGTCTTGCCGCTGTTCGCCATGCGAGCGATTCCCTATCGGCTTGGGTTTCGAAAGCCGATCACCGACGACGAGACTCTTGGTGCGTCAGGGGGAGTCGTCGGCCGTTTCGCTGCCCGGCTTGAACGAACGTTGGCTATGCGTACGCCGATTGGCTCGAGCCTTCTCGTCGTGGCACGAAAGCGCGCGAAGTAGCGCCAGAATCGGCGCGACTTAGACGCGGGCTGGGCGGGGCGTGGCGGATTGGCCGCGCGACTGCTCGTGATAGCCGAGAATTTGCAACTCGACACCGAGGTTTGAGCGGCCGTCGATGGCACCGCCAGCACGCCTATGTGCACGGCATTGGTGCGCACGAATTCTTTCATTTCGTCGAGATGGCGCACAACGAGATCGCCGACCTTGCTGCCAATCTTGCGCGGGTCGACATCAAAGATGGCCACCACGGGGAAACCACGCGAAGCGAACCCGCCGTTCACCGTGATCGCTGAACCCAGATTGCCGGCGCCAACGACGATCGTCTTCCACTCGGTGAGCAACCCGAGTTCGCGCTTGATCTGATAAATGAGGAACGCAACTTCGTACCCAACACCACGAGTGCCGTAGGTGCCGAGGTACGAGAGGTCTTTGCGAACCTTCGCCGCATTCACATTGGCGAGCGCCGCGAGCTGATCGCTCGACACCTGCGTAGTTTCGGTGAGCTGCAAGTCAGAGAGAATCTGCAAGTAGACGGGCAGACGATTGACGGCTGCAGTGGGAATCTTGCGACGACGCGGGCTGGTGGCATCTGGCGGGGTCATGGCTCTCAGGGTACGGTGCTTGCGCATCGTTTCACGAGCCGTTTGTGGGTTCGTGCCGCATGCCACGCTCGCCGCGCGCCGCGCCGCCACGGTGGGCGTTCTCCCCACCCCCGTTCGCTTCTAGCGTCACTGCGGTGAACGACCTCACCACCGCACTCGCGGGCAGCGCCACCTTGGTTGCCGCCGCGTTCGCGCTCGTGGTCGCTGATCGTTGGCACCGTCGCCGCCAAGCACACCACGGGGCGTGGTCAATCGCCATGGCCCTGTTCGCCGTCGGATCAGGTGCGCTCTGGTGGGCAACCGCCACTGGGTGGTCGAGCGGGGTGTTCCGCGTGTTCTTCACTGCCGGAGCCGTGTTGAACGTCTCGTGGCTCGCACTCGGCAGTTTGTCATTGCTTGCTGGGGAACGTGTCGCCCGCATGGGTCACGCAGTGCTTGCACTCTTTGGCGCATTTGCAATTGGCGTGATGAGTGTCGCCCCAACTCGAGGTGAATTCTTCGCCGATCAACTGCCGCGAGCACGCGATCACTTCGGTGCCTTGCCCCGCGTGCTCGCTGCGTTGGGTTCGGGGCTGCCAGCTCTCGTGATCTTTGCCGGGGCGCTCTGGTCGATCGTGCGGCTGGCACGTCGTCGCACGCCGGCAACGGGTGCGGCTCAACGCCGAGTAACCATCTCGCCTCGTCGGCTGATGATGAGCAACCTGCTCGTTGCCGTCGGCACGTTGGTGTTGTCTGCCAGCGGTTCACTCGCAGGTCGTCTCGGCGAAGAGCGGGCCTTCACCGTGACGCTCTCGGTGGGCGTCGTGATTCTTTTTGCGGGTTTCTTGACGGCGAGTGCGCGCCACTCAGCGCAGTTCGCGACGCAACACCTTGCCCGTTGACCCCGTTGGTAGGCGATCAACAAACAACACTTTTGTCGGACACTTGTAGCGCGCCAGTCTTGCGCGGCAG
This sequence comes from Acidimicrobiia bacterium, assembly GCA_010025655.1. GTDB lineage: Bacteria > Actinomycetota > Acidimicrobiia > Acidimicrobiales > Ilumatobacteraceae > F1-60-MAGs027. Next base: position 2,256 of record RGSV01000115.1, on the reverse strand, counting down.
TGGTCGATCAACGCATCTTCGTCGAGGTTCGCGCCGGGCTTGAGCACTACGTATGCGCGCACAGCTTCTCCGGTGTGCGGGTGCGCCACCCCGACTACTGCGCACTGGGCAATCGCGGGATGCTCGCCGATCGCTTCTTCGACCTCGGCCGGATACACGTTGAAGCCCGACACGATGATGAGGTCTTTGGCGCGGTCGACGAGATACAAAAACCCATCGGCATCAACCACGGCGATGTCACCGGTTCTCAGCCAGCCGTCGGGTGACAACGCGCGAGCAGTTGCCTGTGCGTCTTCGAAGTATCCGCGGAACACATTGGGCCCGCGCACCCAGATCTCACCCGAGTCACCCTGCAACACATCGTCACCCTTGTCGTCGACGATACGAACTTCAACACCCGGCAACACGCGACCAATCGACCCGATCTTGGTGAGTGCCGTGGCTTTATCGACGTCGGTCGTCGTCGTAACGACCGGCGAACACTCGGTCAAGCCATAACCTTCGGTCACGAGCAATCCAAATCGCTCATGCAGCGCCCGTGTCGTGTGCTCGGGCATCTTGGCGGCACCCGTGAGCGCAGTGCGCACGCTGGCAAACGTGTCACTCGGTAGATCATGCATTTGCTCAAAGGCCATCCAGAGAGGCGGAGCACCTGGAATCAAGGTCACCTTGCGATCGCGAATCGTCTCGATGGCTGTCATCGGGTCAAATCGCTCAATCAACACGATGGTCGAGCCACGCATCAACGAGTAGGCGAGCACCACATTGAGACCAAAAATGTGGAAGAGGGGCAGCACGCCATACACCACGTCGGTGCCGTCGAGTTTGCGCACCTGCGCGAGTTGCCCGAGATTCGCGAGCAGGTTGCCGTGCGACAACATGGCAGCCTTCGGTGAGCCAGCCGTACCGCTCGTAAACAGCATGATCGCCAAGTCATCGTCAGCGGTGTCAACGACGGGTGCTGCGTCACTAGCGAGCAGGTCGCGATACGACAGTGCTCCGGCAAGCTCGGTGGTGGCAATCACGTGGGCCAGTGATGGCAGATGTGAGCGATCAACTGCGCTCCAACCCGCCACCGCCGACGGTGCAATCACGACGGCGCGGGCGCTCACGACTCGCAATTCGCGCTCGAGTTCAGGGGCGGGTGCAGTGGGATTCAGTGGCACGCACACGATGCCGCGACCGAGGCACGCGAAATACGCAACGACGAACTCCAGTGTGTTGCCGCACAGCAGTGCGACGCGATCTCCACGTGCGATGCCGAGACCATTGAGCGCGCCGCGTATCGCGGAGACCTGTGAAGTCAGTTCGCCATAGGTGGTGGCGACACCGCGCGAGATGATTGCCGTAGCTGAAGGTGGATGCCCTTCAATGATGCTCGCGACGTTCACCAGATATCCCCGACTTCAGCTCATCAAGATTGAGGCGAGACCCGCTGCGAAGATGGCCAACAACAACAACCCCAAGGCCAAGGTGGTTGCCGGCCGCACGTCGCCAACGCTAGTGACTTGGGCGGCGGTCGCGCTTCGTCACATCACGCTGTGGCTCAATGCGTCTCGCCGCGGCTCAGCGCCGCAAGGTCACTGACGTTGTGACGCCCGTGGCCGATGACGAACCCTCAGGTGATGCGCTGATGTGCACGCTGTCGCCTGCTGCGAGCGACAACTCAGCTGCTGCCGAGCCACGGTCGACGCACACCGCAAGCATGCCGAACGAATCGACCACCAAACCGACACCTCCACCAATCTCGGCGAATGCGCGCACGACGCGCATCGAGCGCACCACGCGCTCGCCGGTGACGGGCGCAATCTCTACGTTGAGTTGCTCGCCAAAACCGGCGACCTCGTCTGGCCCAATATTGAGTTGACAGTTGCCGTAACGATCGACCCACGTCACCTCAGCGACGAGTGCGCCATTTTCGGTGCGAGAGAGTGGAACGACGCCGGGCAAGAGCAACGCTGGGTCGATTGCTTCACCAAGGTCGCCCAAGGCAACACCGTTGCAGAGGTGCGCGGCGGCCGGCGCGAAGATGTCGCGCCCAGCGAACGTTGCACCCGGTGCGGCGAGGTGATGTTCCACGTTGTTCAACACAACCGCAGCATCTGCGCCACCGGCAAGCGCGACGCCCATCGAAAGCAGGCCGTTGTCGGGTCCGATGAGCACGCCTCGACCGCCACCGACGCTCACGGCGATGGGGCGTCGCGCCGTGCCGACACCTGGGTCGACGACGGCCAGCACGATGCCACTCGGAACATA
>RGSV01000114.1 GCA_010025655.1 Acidimicrobiia bacterium | reverse complement strand
GGGTGGCTGCGGCGAAGGTTCTCGTCATCGACAACTACGACAGCTTCGTCTACAACCTCGTGCAGTATCTCGGAGAACTTGGCGCTGTTGTCGATGTCGTGCGCAACGACGAAGCCAGCGCTGACGCCTTGCTAGCCACCAACCCAGATGCGATCGTTGTTTCTCCTGGGCCCGGTCGACCAGAAGATGCCGGAGTCTCGTGTGAGCTGATCCGTCGCTCGGCGGGTCTCATTCCGCTGCTCGGGGTGTGTCTCGGTCATCAAGCAATCGGCCATGTCTTTGGTGCCGACATCGTGCGAGCACCCGAACTACGTCACGGCAAGACATCTACGATCACGCACAACAACACTGGGGTTTTCGCCGGGCTGCCTACACCGCTCGAGGTAACGCGCTATCACTCGCTCGTGATCGAACCTCGTTCGCTACCCGACACGCTGGTGGTGACGGCAACGACTAGCGATGGCACGGTGATGGCCGTACGTCATCGTGATCACCCCATTGAAGGAGTGCAATTTCACCCCGAGAGCATTCTCACCATGCACGGACACGAACTGTTGCGCAACTTCTTGTCGTTGGCGTACTGAAGCCACTTGCGACATTGCCGCCACTCGCAGCGCCGCCGCCAACGTTTGCTACGGCACCGTCGTGGCGATGGGAACCGTGGTCGTCGTGTCGGCTTTGCCAACGACGATCGTCACGGCACCGCCAGCTGCGACGCTCGCACCAGCAGCCGGAGTCTGTGAGATGACCTTGCCCACATTCGCGTCACCAGCAGGCAGTAGTTGCTCACTGACCTGTACGGTAAGACCAAGGCTTGTCAAACTGCTCGCAGCCACAGCCCCGTCGCTGCCGACCACATTTGGCATGACTATCTGGGCTTTGCCCGTTGACACCACCACGATGATCGTGCTGCCAGGTGGCACGGCCGTATCACCGAGTGGTTCGGTGCGAATCACACGGCCTGCCTCTATGACATCGCTCGCCTCTGGTCGCAAGTCGATCACGAAGTTGAGCGGGGCCGCCGAGAGCAGTTTGACTGCCGCATTCTGCTCATCGCCAATCACATCAGGTACCCGCACCGTGTTGGTGCCACCAGAAACATCGACGGTGACCACCGAGTTCGGTCGTGCGCCGAGACCGGCCGTCGGGGTTTGCACGATGATTTGATTGGCAGGAATCTCGGTCGATGCAATGAACTCGTTAACGACGAGCCGTAACCCCGCCGCCTTCAACACGGTGGTGGCCTCTTCGACCGACAAGCCGACGAGATTCGGCACCTCGATGGGCACGAAACCAGGGTTGTAGAGCAATACAACGTTGTCGCCCTGCGCCGCGGCAGTCTCTGCAGGTGGTGTCTGTTCGTATACGACGTCGTTGGGCACGTCGTCGCGCACGCGCGGGTCTTCAATCGGTACAAGACCTAGGTCAATGAGCAGGCTCTTCGCCTCTTCAATGTTCATGCCCACCACACTCGGCACGATGATGTTCGCCCCGGCGTTTTCATCGGTCACTGCCCGAAAGGTAAACAGCCCGACCGCGACGAGAGCGAGAATTGAGGCCACCGAACCAAACACCCACGCGGCAGTACGCCGTGGAATCACGTCGTCATAGGGCGGATACGTGGTGCCGCGCGAACCCCGACCGGTCGTCGTGGGCAACACTGTCGTGGGTTGATCGTCGGCACTTCCTGCCGAGTCAACGACGGGCAATTGCGTGGTGGCAGCAGCGCTCGCGCTCGCCTTTCGCTCTTCAGTGAGAGCCATCACTTCTTTTCCGTCGACGAAGCGGCGCAGGTCGTCACTTAACGCCATTGCGGTTGCATAGCGTCGTGCCGGATCTTTGGCGAGACACTTCATGACGATGGCATTGAATTCGGGTGACACTTCAGGGTTGCGCGTGCGCAAGGCCACCGGCATGTCGTGTACTTGCTTGTAAGCGATGGCGATGGCATTCTCGCCACTGAATGGCGGCTCACCGGCCAACATCTCATACATGATCACGCCGAGTGAATACAGGTCAGATCGCGGGTCGGGTTGACCACCCTGGGCTTGTTCTGGTGAAAAATAGGTCGCAGTGCCCATCACTGCCCCCGTTTGGGTGAGACCCTGTTCAACGGCGGCGCCAATCGCGCGTGCGATGCCAAAGTCTGCGACCTTCACGTGACCAGTCGGACTCACGATGACGTTCGCCGGCTTGATATCGCGATGCACTACGCCTGCAGCATGAGCTGATGACAGCGCACCGGCAACATCAAGCGCGATATCGCAGGCCTGCAACACGCTGAGCCGCTCGTGCTTGGCCAAGATTTCAGCGAGCGTGCGACCTTGCACGTATTCCATGGCGATGTAGTACGTCGTATCAACTTGACCCCAGTCGTACACCGCGACGATGTTTGGATGATTGAGACCGGCTGCCGACATTGCCTCTCGCCGGAATCGCTCGACGAATAACGGGTCTTTGGCATATTCGGAAAAGAGAATCTTGACTGCCACCGGGCGATCGAGCAGCTTGTCTCGGGCGACGAATACTTCGGCCATTCCGCCACGACCGATACGTCGGCCCAGTTCATAGCGAGCGTTAATGACGACGGGCTGGTTCACGAATCGCTCGGTTCGGTTTTCTGGGCGGCGATGACGTCGCGAATGGAGATGGCGAAAGCCCGCGCTTTGGCGAGCGACGAGTACGTCGGCTGTTTGTCGATGTCGTTTGCGAGCGCAGGAAACACCTCACTGCGCGTCACGCCCGTGCGCACGCGCACCGTCGGCGAGAACCACAGCACCTGGCGTGGTTGACCCTTGAACACCACCAACTCAGCGTCATCGCCGCTGCCTGCAAATCCGACGAAATAGCCATCGCGCGCCCACCATGCCGTTGCACCGAGACCGAGTGACAGCAACAGCACGACGGCCGCCACGGCGAGCACTCGGCGCTTGGTTGGCGCACCACTCGTGGCCGACACGTCAGGAGGAGTCGTGGTCGGTGGTGTCGTCACGATGGCGTCATCAACCACATCAACCACCACAACGGTGATGTTGTCGCGTCCGCCGTTGGCGTTCGCAGCGTCTACGAGTTGCTGTGCAACAACTTCTGCTGAGTCACTGCCAGAGACAATTCGCGCGACCTCGGCATCCTCCACCTCGTCGACGAGGCCATCGCTGCAGACCACATAGCGATCACCGACAATCATCGGCACGACCCACGCATCGGCGTTCACATCGCCTTCGATACCGAGTGCACGGGTCACGATGTTGCGTCGTGGATGCACGCGGGCCTCCTCGGGCGTCACCAAACCTTCTGACACCAGTTCTTGCACGTACGAATGGTCGACGCTGACCTGCTTTAATTCGCCCGCTCGCCAGAGATAGACCCGCGAGTCACCGACGTTGGTAACGACCATGCGCTGTGGTTCGGTAGCACTCGCCGGCAGGGGAATCACGGCGGCGAGCGTGGTGCCCATGCCGCGTTGGTCGCTCTGGCCACCACTGGCGGCATGAATCGCTGCGTTCGCCGCATTGACCCCGGCGACAACCGACTCTTGCGAACTGAAACCGGCGAGGGCTGCCTGTTTCATCACATCGATGGCCAGGGCACTCGCCACTTCACCGGCGTTGTGCCCACCCATGCCGTCGGCGACGACAAAGAGATCATCGTGCGCGGTGTAGGCATCTTCGTTCTGTTGACGCAACATCCCGACGTGTGTCGCCGCACCCCACACGACCCTCATGCCATGACTCCGATGTTGGCAACCGTCACGAAATCTCGAACGTCGCCTTGAGTGCACCCAGCATGATCACATCACCGGTGGTGAGCATCTGCTCTCCTTCGACCCGAACGCCGTTCAGCTTCGTGCCGTTCGTGCTGCCGAGATCGCGGAGGGTCCAGCCGTTGGGTCGGCGGCGCAGCTGTGCATGTTCGCGGCTGACGTTGGTATCACGCACGGCGATGGTGCAACCGCTGTGACGACCGATGGTCACCCGTTCGGTGTCGAGCACATGGCGGCTGCCGTCGTCAAACACCAACGCTGCCGTGATCGCACTGTCAATCGGTGTGGCCATCGTGGCGGCAAGCGGTTGCACGACCACGGGGTCGACCGCCGCGGTAGCGCTGCTGGGTTCGGTCGCTGTCGACAATGACGGCACGATGCTGAACGAACCGCGTTTGGCGTCGGGATGATCGGCCAGCACGACCACTGCAGGAGCCCCCAGGCGGTAGGCCTCGCGCTCGGTGTGTTGCGTGAGTGCTTCGGCGAGTTCTCGAACGAGATCGCGTTCGATGTCAGCAAACGCAGCATGATCATCAGGGTGCAAGAGCACGGTGTAGGCGTGCGGAATACTGCGCGTGTCTTCGGCCATCTGTGCATCGGCAACACCCAGCAACTTGCGTCCCATTTCAATTGGGCGAATGCTGGTGTCGTAGGTGCGCAACGCCACAACTTCAGTG
>RGSV01000113.1 GCA_010025655.1 Acidimicrobiia bacterium | reverse complement strand
GACGGTGTCGGTGATGAGCCCGAGCTCACCGCTCGGAGCCGCGCTCATCGGTGCGAGCACGCGAAAGTGTCGACCGAGAGCGTCAAAACAGGTGAACCAATTGAGGTCGGCAGTTGCAGTCCATCCGTGCAAGAGAATCACGGTCGGTGCGCCTACGGGGCCCGCAACTTCGCGCACGAAGGTGCGCCCGCGACCAGGGAGGTCGACTTCGTGACCTTGCGGAAAATCTCTCGTGGCAGCGTGGGTGCGGCGAATCATGCGGCGAAGTCGTTGACGATGAGATCGTTAGAACTCGACACTCAGCACTCGCACGGTGAGCGTGCCGTTGGGTGCCTGGTAACTCACCTTTGCGCCACTGCTCGCACCGATGAGCGCGGCTCCGAGCGGTGAGCTCGGGCTCATCACCGACACCGTCGGGTCGGTCGGTTTTTCTTCCACATGGCCAATGAGATACCGCTCGGCCATGTCGTCGCTATCACCTTCGTAGACGATGGCGACGATGCAGCCAAGACCCACCACATCTGACGCCGCCACTTCGATGATTTCAGCATTCTCGAGCATCGACTCGAGCTGGCGAATGCGGCCTTCCATGTGGCCTTGCTCGTCTTTGGCGGCGTGATAGTCGCCGTTTTCTTTCAGGTCACCCATCTCGCGGGCACGCTGGATCTTTTGCGCAACTTCGATGCGGCCGCGCGTCGTGAGATCGAGATGCTCAGCCTGCAGACGTTCGAAGGCGCTGCGCGAGAGACGATGCGTCGGCACGGCGTCAGACTATCCATGCACTCGTAGCCTTGATGTCAATGACACGTGCCACATCTGGTCGTTCGCATCGCATCGCAGTAATCGGCGGTGACGGCATCGGCCCCGAGGTGCTCGCCGCCACCGCCGGATACTTCGCATCGTCACGCGACGAGCGCCTCAACTTCCTCGGGCTGAATGGGCTGGCGCGACTGTCGCGGTTGCTGAGCGCCCAAACACGGTCGTGGGTGACCGAACAGATCTACCTGCAGCGCAAGACCCAGAGCCTCGCCGACTGGGCCGCCCGCCAGATCGCCAGTCATGACTGGCGCCATGTGCTCGAGGCCGGCAGCGAGATTGGCGCCTTCGATTCGCGTCGTTGGCTGAACGACATTGATGTGCCGGCGGCGATGATCATCACGACGAAAGACCAAGTCGTACCGACACGCCGCCAAGAGGAACTTGCTGCGTCGTTGCGCTCGTCGACGGTGACCTACCGCGTCGAGGCGGGTCACGACGCCGTCTTCGCCGCACGTGACCAGTTCGTGCCGTTGCTCGTCGACGCCTGCCAACAGGTGGTGCGCGGCGTCGCCGCCGCCTGACAAGCCTCGCCCACCGTTCTCCACTTTGCGGCTACCGCTGTTCACTTGCCTGAACTTGGTCGCGCCACAGCCGCTCGACGGCCTCGGCGAGTGAACCCGTCGCTTTGCCCGGGTCGGTGATCGTCTCATCGGGAGTGTCGGCAAAGCGCAGCACGGAACCGACACCTGAGTCGGCAACCACGACCACGAGGCGCACACGTCGTCGCTTGGGATGCTGACTTGGCGCGGTGTCGTCGTCACCGTCATCGCTGATCGGAGCGGCCCACCCACATGTCAGCACCGCTGCGGCATCAAACATGCGTGCGACCGAGCTCGTACGAGCCTCGAGCAGTTCATAAACGTCGCCGTGTTCAGCAAGAAATGAGATTCGCAGCGCACCATCGGCGTTGGCGGCGATGCCGTCGCGGTCGACAATGTTGATGCCGTATAACCGGGCCCGACGCAAGTCGAAACCTGGCAGCGAAAGGTGCAGGCTGTGCTCAACGCACGCTGCCAGCTCGACGGCGGATGTGGGTTCGGGTGTGGTTGAAGTTTCCATGCCCCTAGGTGTGCGCAGCGCGCCAAAAGCGGACACGGTTTCTGCGCTCGCCCGCAACGGCGACCTACAGTCGAGTGCGAGATGTCGCAGCGCGAGTTCACCCGAATGACGTGGCGCGACTTCACTCGAGTGTGGGCAGGTTTCTTTGCGCTGCTCACTGCATGGATGCTGGTCTTGCCTCTGTTCGCCGGGCCCGACGAGCCAGCCAACTTCATCAAGTCGGCGGCGGTCGTGCGCGGCGAGTTCGTCGGTGAGCCGATTGCCGCGAGTGTCTCGACATCGTTCTGGTCGACCTATGTCGACATCGATCCACAATTCGGCACCGCACAACTCGTGCCGTGGTGTTTTGTTGGTCAGCCGACTGTTCCCGCATGCGACAAACCGCTCGCGACACTGACACCAGTTGAACCGTCGCGCACCGACATGGGTCGGTATCCACCGCTGGGGTTCGTGCCAGCAGGCATCGGCACCTTCATCGGCGCCAGCGACGCAGGAGCTCGGGCAGCCCGCATTACCGCGGCCCTGGCCTGCGCTGCGCTACTCGCACTCGCCGCACTCACCTTGCGACGCAGTGGCGGTTCGCTGGTGCCGTTGCTCGCTGTCGCCACACCCGGGGTGTTGTTCTGGTCGTCGGTATCAAGCCCAAGTGGGTTGGAGATTGCCGCAGCCATCGCTGCGTGGTCGGCGTTGTGGTCTGCCGTGCGTGAGGGGTGGGCTGATCGATTCACGATCATCGCCTTTGTGCTGAGCGCAGCCTTGCTGATCGCCGCGCGACCAGCCGGGCTCGTCGCTGTCGCCGTCATGGGCGCTGCCGCAGCCATTACCGACCATCGAGCACTCGTGCATGCCGTGCGGCGCGAGTGGTATCTGCCCGTCGCGCTCGGTGCCGCAACGGTCGTGAGCGCCGCTTGGTACGTGTCGGTGTATGACGCGAACTTCGGTGTGCGACTTGAGGTCGAAGGGCGAGTCACGTCGCTGAGCACCATCGCGTCACGCTCGCTCAACGACTTACCGAGACTCATCGGCGAGTGGATCGGCAACTTCGGCTGGCTCGACACCCCGAGCCCGGTGTATGTCGTGTGGGCTTTCGTCGCGTTGTGGACCGCACTCGTGTGGCGCACCATAACTTCTGTACATCGACGTCAACAGGTTGCGTTGTTTGTCGTCACTCTCGCTGGCCCACTCTGGCTGGTGGCATTGAACGCGAACTACCAAGACTTACTCGGGTCATTCGGTGCGCAAGGTCGTCACCTGGCTCCGCTCTTGGTGGGTATTCCCTTGGCGGCCGCTCTGTCGCATCGTGTCGGGCGACGTGACTCATGGCTGATGAGTGTCGCGCTCGTTCTGCATGCGTGGTGTGTGCTGGTTGCGCTGCGTCGCTACAGCATGGGCGCAGGCGGCGACGATCTGCTCGGTTTCGTGCGCGAGCCGATGTGGTCGCCCCCGCTCGGCATGGGTCTCACACTCGTGGTCGTTGCGGTGGCGCACGTGGCGGCATGGTTCGCGCTGCGCTCGCCCGTCGGCGGATTTCTGCGCTCGCCCGCAGGCAGAATAGAACGGTGACGTCGGCGAGCCTTCCGCAAAAAGTATGGGATCGCCATGTGGTGCATCGTGACGACAACGGCAACGAGTTGCTCTATGTCGACTTGCATCTGGTGCATGAAGTAACGAGCCCGCAGGCTTTCGACGGCTTGCGTATCAACGGTCGGCGCGTGCGCCGCCCAGATCTCACTGTTGCCACCGAAGACCACAACGTGCCGACCAAAGACATCCACCTGCCCGTTGCCGACCCCATCTCTGCGAAACAACTCGACGTGATGCGCAAGAACGCCGCCGAGTTCGGCATCACGCTCTACAAGATGGGCGATGCTGGCCAAGGCATCGTGCATGTGATTGGCCCCGAGCAGGGTCGCACGTTGCCTGGCATGACCATCGTGTGCGGCGACAGCCACACCGCCACGCACGGCGCGTTCGGTGCGCTCGCGTTCGGCATCGGCACGTCGGAGGTCGAGCACGTGCTCGCCACGCAAACCCTGCCGCAGTCACGACCCAAGTGGATGAGCGTGTCGGTCGACGGCACACTGCCTGCTGGCGTCACCGCCAAAGACATCATCTTGGCAATCATCGGTCGCATCGGCACCGGCGGCGGCATCGGACACGTGATCGAATACCGCGGCTCGGCGATTCGCGCGCTCTCGATGGAAGGTCGCATGACCGTGTGCAACATGTCGATTGAAGCGGGTGCGCGTGCCGGGCTCGTTGCACCCGACGACACCACGTTCGCCTACCTCGAGGGTCGTGCCCATGCGCCACGCGGCAAGAAGTGGGAAGCCGCACTCGACGATTGGCGCACACTGCACAGCGACGAAACCGCCCACTTCGACAAGAGCGTGTCACTCGATGCAGCCACACTCGCACCCCATGTCACCTGGGGCACCAACCCTGCGCAAGTGGCATCCATCGACGCGCTCGTGCCGTCACCCGATGACTTCGCCGACGCAACCACCCGCGACACGGTTGCCCGCGCGCTCGACTACATGGGGCTAACTGCTGGCACGCGCATTCGCGACATCGCCGTTGACACCGTCTTC
>RGSV01000112.1 GCA_010025655.1 Acidimicrobiia bacterium | reverse complement strand
ACGAACTCGTACGCTCCACCAAGACCGTCGTAGTCGATGTCAGTGCCAGCCTGGACCAGCGAGAGGCACGACGCGTAGTCGGTGCACTTCTCGCCATCCTTGGTGACGCCATTGATCTGCGCACCGATCGAGATACCGTCGGCGCAGCCTGCGATTTCGGCAGCGAGTGCCGAGATCACGATTGCGTCGTAGGTTTCTGCGCCGTAGTCGTACACGCCATCAACGCCTGCGGCGTCGAGACGAGCAACGAAGTCCTTGATCGTGCCAAGGTCGACCGACGGAGTGGTGCCCTTCATGCCGGCGAGGATGCTGACATCCGAAACCAGCTTGTCGAGACCGGCAATGTTGCCGTCCACGCCGTAAACCTTCTTGGCCGTAGGACCAACGCCACGCTCGTGCATGGTGTTGAGGATCGGACCAGTCTCGGCGAAACCGACGATGAGGACGGCGTCCGGGTTAGCGGCGACGACCTTGTCAACTTCTGCGTCAAACGTTTCGGTGCCTTCTGCGTACTCGATGAACTCAGGAACGGTTCCACCGGCGGCTTCGAAGTCAGCCTTGAAGGCTTCTGCCAAGCCGACGCCGTAGGAGTCGTTGCGATAGAGCACAGCAGCGGTGGTCGAGCCTTCCTCGATGACGAGGTTGGCCAGCACGCGGCCCTGCAACAGGTCCGACGGAGCCGTACGGAAGTACAGGCCCTTGTCGTCGTACGTGGTGAGGGTCGGCGAGGTGTTGGCGGGCGAGAACTGCACCACACCAGCTGAGGTGATCTTGTCGATCACGGTCAGCGAAACACCCGACGAGGCTGCACCGATGATCACCTGGGCGCCGGCTGCAAGCAGACGGTCGACTTCGGTGTTGGCGGTGTCCGTGGTCGCGTCGCCCGAGTCACCCTGGTTGAGAACAACCGGTTGACCGAGCACGCCACCAGCGGCGTTGATGTCTTCCACTGCGAAACCCGAGGCCGCCACTTCCGGCGGTCCAAGGAATGCAAGTGAACCAGTCACCGGAAGGATCGTTCCGATGTTGAGGGTGGTAACTGCGCAGTCAGAAGCTTCCTCAGCGGGTGCTTCCGTCTCCTCAGTGACCTCCTCGGCCGCTTCGTCGTCGCCGCCGCAGGCCGCGAGCACGAGTGCTCCGGCTGCAACCAGCGCGCCGAAACGACGCATGTTGGTTTTCTTCATTTGTCTCCCCCTAGGAGTGGGGCGGTATCTGACCGCCCCGATTGGGTACCGAGAGGCTATCCGCCTGCGGCGGCCTTCGTGAGGCGATCACGGATCGCCTGACCAAGCCCGCCAGGTGGAGGCACGATGACATGAGCAAGCGCTATGTGACTTGCGTCAAGGGCCCGCAGTCGGGCATAGAGCGTGTGGGCCGCGGTGCTGAGGTCTCCGCTGAAGTCCAGCACCGGGGCGCCGTCGGTGTCGAAATGGTCGCCTGGTTCGTGCAATACGAGGCGTGCCCGTGGTGCATAGTGCGACTGCATCATCCCGGGGGCGCGTGACTCGCTCGCCGTACCGTCACTGACTCGTTGTTCTGATGAGTCGCTCAGGGTCGCAGTAAGCGTGTGCAGCTGCTCGACGGTTACCGCGCCGGGTCGCAGCACTTCAAGAGAGTCGGAAGTGCAGTCGATGATCGTCGACTCGAGACCGATTTCGCACTCGCCACCGTCGAGCACGATGTCGATGTCGTTGCCGAGGTCGACGACTACGTGAGTGGCAGTGGTCGGTGACACGGCACCGAAACGATTCGCCGATGGTGCGGCCACTGGGCAACCCAATGCATGAATCACTGCGTGGGCCACGGGGTGCGCTGGGCAGCGCACGGCGACGGTGTCACGCCCACCGGTGACCGCTCGGCTGACTTTTTGATTCGCGCGCACGATGACGGTGAGTGGTCCGGGCCAAAATGTTTGGGTGAGGGCGCGCGTCAGTGGCGTTACCTCAGTGGTGAGGTTGGCGAGTTCGATGGCCTCGGCAACGTGCACGATAAGCGGGTGCGTTTCGGGCCGACCCTTCACGCTGAATATTCGGCGCACCGCGGTGTCGTTGGTCGCGTCAGCCGCGAGACCATAGACCGTCTCGGTCGGCAGGCCGATGACCTCACCGCGACGAAGTGCGTCGACGGCTTCCGCAATACCGGCGGCGTCGGGTTGCACGATGCGCGCCATGTCAGATGCTCACGATTCGAGAAAGTCGAGTACGGCGTCGATGAAGTCGAACGACTCAGGTGTGCGAAAATGGTCGACGCCCGTGAGTGTCTTTAAGCGTGCGCGGCGAAACGCGGCGGCGAGCTGAGTGGCTGGCTGCGAGAAATCTTTGTCTCCGATGGCAATCAGCATCTCGCATGTCACGGCGGCGAGTTGATCTTTCGTGAACGGCTCTTGACGTGGGCGGCGTAGCACGGCAGCCAACGCGAGTGGGTCATTGTGTGCTTCGTTGCCGATCTTGCCGAAAATGCGAGCCGTGAGATCGTCGGGTGCTGCGCGGCCTTCGAGACCGGCCAAGATTTTTTCTGTGCGACGCGGATCGTGCGGCAGAAAGACTCCGTCACCGATACCCGCCAGCACCACTCTGTTGAACCGCTCGGGTGCGCGCACGACAGCAGCAAGCAAGGTGATGGCCCCGAGTGAGAAACCAATGGCATCAACCGGTTGCGTGCGCGTGTTCGCGGCAGAAGAAGTCACCGCATCAGTCGCACCAGAACTCGCGTCGAGACGGGCAAACACCGACGACGCCAGATCGGCGTAGTCGGCTGGATCGTGCGACTTGGCGGCCGTGCCATGCCCAGGCAGGTCAAAGGCGAGCACGTCGCGACCCGTATCGCGCAGCAAGTCGACGAGACCGCCGCGCACCCACGTGCGGTCGAATGAACCCGCCCAACCGTGCACGAGCAGTACCGGTGGTCGGTGTGACGGCGTCTCTCTCAATGCGGTCATGTGGTGCGCTTGGCAACAGTAGCCTTGGGTGGTCATTTCACCGACACTTCGGAGGTCGATCGTGCGCTTTTTGCAGCAGTCGCCGAACTACGACCTCACCTACAGCGACGTGTTCTTGGTGCCCGGTCTCTCGTCGGTGTCATCGCGGATGAATGTCGACCTCACCACGCCCGACGCAATTGGCACGACCATCCCAGTTGTTGTCTCGAACATGACTGCCATCGCGGGTCGGCGCATGGCCGAAACCGTGGCCAGACGGGGCGGCATTGTGGTGCTGCCACAAGACATTCCGCTCGATGTGGTGGAGACGGTTGTGTCATTCGTCAAGTCGCGGCACACGGTGTATGAAACGCCGATCACTATGGCGGGGCGAGACACGGTGGGTGAAGCCCTCAGCCTCGTACACAAGCGTTCGCATGGCGCAATCGTTGTCGTCGATGACGATCAGTTGCCGATCGGTATTTTCACCGAGCACGATGCCACTGGCTTCGATCGCTTCACTCAAATCAGCAACGTGATGAGCCGTGAGGTCTTCACGCTTCCTGCGGGTCTTGATGCACAAACCATGTTCGAGCGTTTGAGCGATGCGCGACTCAACTTTGCACCCGTCGTTGCTAGTGATGGGCGCCTCTTGGGGTGCGTCACGCGCAAGGGTGCCCTACGTAGCACGATCTACTCACCGGCAGTCGACAAGCACGGTCGATTGATGATTGCGGTTGCAGTGGGCATCAACGCCGACCCGGCGACACGTGCCAAAGCGCTCGCGGCGATGGATGTCGACGTCGTAGTCGTCGACACCGCTCACGGTCACCAAGATCGCATGCTTGATGTCGTTGGCGAAGTGCGTCGGTCGATCACCGACGTGCCTGTCGTGGCGGGCAACGTGGTGACCGCGAGCGGCACGCGCGACTTGATCAATGCGGGCGCCGACATCGTGAAGGTTGGCGTGGGTCCGGGAGCGATGTGCACCACGCGCATGATGACAGGCGTGGGTCGGCCGCAGTTTTCTGCCGTGCTCGAGTGCGCAGATGCCGCTCGCACCCTCGGCAAGACCGTGTGGGCCGACGGCGGCGTTCGCTACCCGCGCGACGTGGCCCTCGGCTTGGCGGCCGGGGCCGGCAATGTGATGTTCGGGTCGCTCTTGGCTGGCACCTACGAGTCGGCGGCCGACACGCTGCGTGACGCACAGGGTCGTCTCTACAAGGAGAGTTTCGGTATGGCGTCAAACCGTGCCGTGCGTAACCGCACCCGCAGCGAAACTGCGGTCGATCGCGCCCGTAAGGAATTGTTCGAAGAGGGAATCAGCACCTCGCGCATGTATCTCGACCCGCAGCGACCCGGCGTCGAAGACATCATCGACCAGATCGTGGCTGGCGTGCGCTCGTCGTGCACCTATACGGGTGCCCGATCGATCACCGATTTCCACGAGCGAGCGGTGGTTGGCGTGCAGAGTGCATCGGGCTATGACGAGGGTCGCCCGATTGACACCAGTTGGTAGCTGACGCTGGCAGTCAAGCGAGATGTCGCGCAGAT
>RGSV01000111.1 GCA_010025655.1 Acidimicrobiia bacterium | reverse complement strand
TCACGGCATTGAGACCCGGGCAGTCGCCGCCGCCGGTGAGTACGCCGATATTCACGACATCAAGGCTAAGAGCAGCTGATGAGCCCCTGGCAATGCATGACCAGCGTTCAATCGCCGACGCGACGAGCGTTTTCCACCAAATTGATTCGATAGATCACTTCGTCCAGCGCGTCGCCAGCAGTGACCGTCGGATACCGAAGCGGATTGTCAGCGGTGACGCAGCTCGGTAATGGCGCCAGGAGCGTTGACGGACGCGGATGGCAGAACTGCACGATGCTGTAGCGCTCGCCGTCGTAGCCGGGATCAGCGACGACTCTGTGCCAACCGATCGGAATGACACCATTGGTCAGTCGCTCAAGCATGATGCCCGTGTTGAGAATCACGTGTCCTGCCGGGGGCACCGCGTCGATCCATCGCCCGTCATGCTTCACCTGCAGACCCTTGGCTGTCGCACGTGGCAGTGCGGTAATGAGGTTGATGTCACCGTGCTCTGCCGCCCACACATGTCCGGCTTCTGGAACCTGCTTCATGCTCGGGTATCGAATGGCGCGATTCAATGCACAACCATCGTCAACCATGCCGTCGAAGAAGTTTTCCGAACAGCCCAGCCCGATAGCAATGATGCGCAAGAACCTCGTCTGCAAACCAATCATTGCATCGTGGAATGCGTAGAGCACCTTGCTGATGCCCGGCACCGAGGCTTCAGGCAAGACCTGGTCGGGGTACGCCTGCGGAAATTTCCGTTTCATCGGGTGGCCTGCTTCGAGCTGTTTGCCCCAGTTGAGCATCTCCTTCCAGTCGGGCTTATCGCTGACTTCGGCAGTCTCTACCAGCACACCGGTGTAGCCCGTCTGACCGTTGGCTCCGGCCGCGATGTAGCGGCGCTTCTCCTCGATCGGCTTGTTGAAGAACTCAAACAACATTGCATAGGTGGTGTCGAGCATGTCTTCCGACAAGTCATGACTGGTGTAGACGAATCCCGTCGCCAGGCTGCGCATCACTCCGTCGACCACCGCTTGTCGCTGCGTACTGCTTCCCCGCTCGAAGGCAAGCAAATCCACGTCAAGAATGTCTTGTGACATGCCTTTCACCTTATTCCTATGCGCACGCAATGCGGGTATGGTGACCTGAGCATGATGACGCGAGCTTCAGCCCCGTCAAGTGCTCACACCAGTACGCCGTTTAGTCGGATGGTCAGAACAGGCAATCTGTCTCTGCACGTGCTGGAGTGGGTGCCCACGCAGGAGAGCAATCGAAAAGTCGTGATGCTCGTGCATGGCTTGGCGTCAAACGCACGGCTCTGGGATGGCGCAGCCTCGGCGCTGTGCGCGAAGGGCTATCGCGTTTTCGCCGTCGATCAACGAGGTCACGGTCTCAGCGACAAGCCGTCGAGCGGATATGACATGGCCACGGTTGTCAACGATTTGGCCACTCTCATCGGAACGCTGCAACTCAACCAACCCGTTGTCGCCGGACAGTCGTGGGGCGGCAATGTCGTGGTTGAACTCGCGCACCGCAACCCAGAGGTAGTCGCAGGCGTCTGTGCAGTGGATGGTGGACTCATCCAGCTGGCTGACCGATTCTCTGACTGGGAGTCCTGCGCACAGATCTTGGCTCCTCCTCTGCTCGCAGGCACATCTGCCAGCGACTTTGAGCAGATGATTCGCCGTGCATACGCAGGCTGGCCCGAGACGGCTGTGCGAGGAACACTCGCAAATATGGAAGTGCTCGCTGACGGCACCATTCGGCCGTGGCTCTCTCGCGACCGACACATGGACGTACTTCGGGGATTGTGGGAACATCGTCCGCTCGACATCGTGCCAACGCTGCGAAAGCCCGTGCTGTTCACCCCGGCAGCTTCTGAAGAACATCGCAGTTTCGACAACACTCGCGACTACGAGCAACTCGCCTCACGTCACCGACATGTACGAGTGGAACTCTTTGCACCCGCCCACCACGACCTTCATGCCCAGTTTCCCGAGCGGTGGGCCGACACCTTGCACCGATATGTGGAAGAGGGGTTTTTCGTATGACGTCATTGCCAAGAATCCTCACGATCATGGGCTCTGGCGAAACCGCCCCGACGATGGTGAGCACACACCGCCGATTGACCGCGTTATTGCCGTCGCCAGTACACGCCGTCGTGCTCGACACCCCGTACGGCTTCCAAGAGAACGCATCGGAACTCGCATCTCGTGCCGTCGACTACTTCAAGGTCAGCGTCAACGTTGACCTTCGCGTTGCCGGACTCACGCGTTGAAGCCGAGTCTCGACGGCACGGCCCCGAGTTCTGCCATTGTCGAAAAAGGACTAAGAGCTGTCGATGATGCTCACTACCTTTTTGCTGGTCCCGGCTCTCCGACGTATTCGATGCAGCAGTGGTCACAGACACCTGTGCGCGAATTGTTAACTCGGAAACTCGAACGCGGCGGCATCATCACCTTTGCTTCGGCTGCCGCGCTCACGCTCGGCGAGCGAACGGTGCCCGTGTACGAGATCTACAAGGTCGGAATGGATCCTTACTGGAATGAAGGTCTCGGAATCTTGCGAGATCTTGGAGTTCCGGCATCGGTAATACCTCACTACGACAACGCGGAGGGCGGCTCGCACGATACTCGCTTCTGTTACCTCGGCGAACGCAGACTGCAGATCTTGGAGTCACTCATGTCAACCGAGGAGTACGTACTCGGTGTTGATGAGCACACTGGGCTCGTCATTGACCTCGAACACGAGACGGCACAGGTCGTCGGCAATTCCACGGTGACGCTTCGCAAAGGTTCTCGTCAGAAGATCTATGCGACCGGGGCCACATTCCCGTTGCAGGAACTGCGCTCTCCGTCGTTCTCGGGCGGCGCATCTTCCAAATCGCCAGGGGCTGCACATTCAACGACGCCGAGCGAGATTCAACGCACCGAGTCAGGCGCAACCACCACGACGTCACTCATGAGCTCGGCCGAATCACGACGTGAGTCATTTGATCAAGCACTCGCGCGAGGCGATGCTGACGCCGCGATTGAAGCTGTGCTCTCGCTCGAGTCAGATATTCGCGCCTGGTCTGCAGACACACTGCAGAGCGATGAGCGAGAACGCGCGGTCGCGATTTTGCGTTCGATGATTTCTCGACTAGGCGAAATTGCCATAAGCGGATTGCGCGAGCCGAGAAGCGTGGTGGCCCCGTTCGTTGAAGGTCTCCTTGCAATTCGCAAGGTCGTGCGGGCAGAAAAGAGATTCGACTTGTCCGACGTGGTACGCGACAGCCTGCTTCAGGCAGGAATCGAAGTTCGCGACACCAAGGATGGTGTCGAATGGGTTCTCAAACCTCAGACGTGATGCAGTGAGGCCACTCGCGTGCGAGCGCGCCGACCGGCGAAAAAATACACCGAAGTGAACGCGCATGCCGCAACGAGGATGATGGTGGCTCCTGCGCTTGTGTCGAGGTGATACGAGGCATTCATACCGACAAAGCAACTGGCAGCCCCAATTGCTGGCGAGATCAGCAGCATTTTTGCGAAGGAGTTCGTCATCATTCGCGCCGTTGCAGCTGGAATCACCAGTAGGGCTGAGATGAGAAGTGTGCCGATCACACGCATCGTCACCAAGATGGTGCCCGACAACATCACCATGAGCGTCACTTCGATGTACGACACTCGCACACCAGACACTTCAGCCACTTGCGGGTCGAACGTTGCGAACAAGAACGATCGGTAGGAGACGACGAGTGCAACCGCGACTATCACACCCACAACCAAGATCGCCATGACGTCGCCCCACGACACGCCCAGCACACTGCCAAATAACACAGCTTCGATGCTCTTGCGCGCTTGTCCGTAGCGATTCAAGAGTGCGATGCCGGCAGCGAAGCTCGCAGTCGTGACGATTCCGATCGCTGCGTCTGCGCCGAGGATTCTGCGGCGTGCGATACGGCCGATGAGTACTCCGGAGACCACTCCCCAAATGCCAGCACCGATGAAGAAGTTGATTGACATCACAGCAGACGCGGCTGCTCCGCCAAACACGGCGTGCGAGAGACCGTGGCCGATGTAGCTCATCCCGCGCAATACCACGTATACGCCGAGCACTCCGCACAATGCGCCGGCCAGCGTTGCTGCAACCAATCCTCTGCCAAAGAAGCCGAACTTGTACGGCTCAAGTAGATCAAGGGAGAGCGATACTGCTGCCGCGCTCATCGCTGCTCTGTTCGCTCGCTGCGTATCTCGCGCGCAGCATCGCGCATGATCTCTGACGCTTCATAATCATGATCAAGCACGATTGGCATTCCGCCATGTTCGAGCACATGCAATGGGGCTCCGTACGTTCGCTCTAGCACCTCGGGAATCAGCGTCTCGCGTGGTGGGCCGTCGGCAATCACTTCGCGGTTGAGGCACACAAGTCGTGGCAAGTGGCTAGCAAGACCGTTCAGATCGTGAGTCGTCAGCACGATGGTGGTCCCCTTGTCGTGTAGGTCGTGCAGAAGGTGAAGCACTTCGTGGCGCGTACGCACGTCGACGCCAGATGTCGGCTCGTCGAGCAA
>RGSV01000012.1 GCA_010025655.1 Acidimicrobiia bacterium | reverse complement strand
TCACGACTACAGCCCACCGACGTGCTGGTACTCGAGTCGACCTACGGCAACAAGGCCCATCCGGTTGACGACAGTCGCCAACAACTTAAGAGCATCGCTAACGACACCCTTTCGCGTGGTGGCACCTTGCTGATTCCCTCATTTGCGGTCGGGCGTACCCAGGAAATTCTTTCGCTGCTCTCTGACCTGCGAGTTGAGGGAGAAATCCCCGATATTCCGGTGTACGTGAATAGTCCGATGGCAACCGATGCCACCGAGCTCTTCCTGCGGTTTCGAGATGAGCACAAGCTTTCGCCCTCTCAGTGCCAGCGCATGTCTCAGCACGTGCAGTACGTGCGCTCGGTCGAGGGATCAAAAGCGCTGACTCGCGACGAGTCACCCAAAATCGTTATTTCTGCGAGCGGAATGGCGACCGGTGGGCGAGTACTGCGACACCTCACGCAACTGGCCCCAGACCCGCGCAACACCCTGCTCTTCGTCGGCTACCAAGCATTGGGAACACGTGGTCATGCAATCATCACAAAGTCGCGGCATGTTCGCATCTTCGGTGTCGACGTTCCGATCCGCGCAAGAGTCGAGCACCTTGCAAGTCTCTCGGCACATGCCGACATGAACGAACTCTTCGAGTGGGCAAGCCGTACCTCGCAGCCACCTCTGCGCACGTATCTGAACCACGGCGAGATAGACGCCTCGGTTGCCTTGCGCGAAACACTCCGCCAAAGAATGAATTGGCATGTGGAGATTCCGCAGCACGGTGACGTCGTAGACACGTCTTCTTTTATTAGTTCGCATATCCGAGCGGCAGCACATGCCTAGGTCTGCACCCACGTTTCCTGAGGCGCTTGACGTGTTGGTGATTAGCCAATCGGAGGCTCTGATCTGGCACGGCTTGCCTGACCGCGACAAGCAGCATTCACGCCCGACAAAGCCGAAACGAATTGCCGCACCAGACCCTCATCGCGCACATCACCACGTGCGCACCGGTCAGGCGCATCACATGCACCATCGTGATCCCGACGACCCGAAGTTCTTCGAGGCTGTCGCATCCCAAGTCGGTAGTGCCTCGCGGATTCTGGTGGTCGGTCACGCTCAGGGTCGCTCAAATATGGCGAAAGGTTTCATTAACTATGTAAAGCAGCATCATCACGTGATTGCCGAGCGAGTCATTGGCGAGATTTCGGCAAATATCTCTGCAGTTACTGAGCCAGAGCTCGTTGAACTTGCCCGCATCTGGTATGCCGGCTACGTGCAACGTGAAGGCTGAGATGAACGACTCTCAGCGGCCGATTGTCGTTGACGTGAGACGTGCAACCAAGCGATACAACGGCAACGTGGGAATCGATGACGTGAGCCTCGACGTGCGCGGTGGAGAGGTGTTGGGCCTGCTCGGCCCCAACGGTTCGGGCAAGACCACGCTGCTTCGCCTCATGCTCGGAATGCTCAAGTTCACGAGTGGTTGCATCTCGATATTCGGTGACGACATCACCGCAAACGGTCGCGCAACCAGATCTCGTATCGGATACCTACCTGGAGACCTGGCGCTATACGACCAACAGACTGTGCGCCAGTACCTGCAGTTTCTCATGAGGCTGCGACGGCTTGACGTGATGACATCGGCGCTGGCACTGTGCTCACGGTTGAAACTTGATCCGTCGCGGCGGATCGGAGACCTCTCGCGTGGAACGAAGCAGAAAGTTGCCGTTGTTCAGGCATTCATGCACGAGCCTGAATTGTTGCTGCTCGACGAGCCAACGTCAGGTCTTGACCCCATCGTGCAGCGCGAGTTCGAACTGCTCGTCGATGAGACGCGGCATCGTGGCGCGACGATCGTGTTGTCTTCGCATGTTCTGGCGGAAGTCGAGCGGCTCGCCGATCGAGTGGCGGTCATGCGTGAAGGTCGACTGATGGTCATCGACGACGTACTCATGCTGAAGTCGCGCTTCGCACGACGTCTCGATCTCGAATTCGAGTCGTCGGTTGACCCGGCCCCGTTCGCTTCGCTACCCGGAGTTCGCGCGGTCAATGTGGCACGCCGCACGCTGACCTGCGAGGTGGTGGGGCCAGAGACCGAACTCCTACGCATGGCGGTAGCCCTTGGTGTGATCGGCATTCACGCACACGACCCGAGTCTTGATGACGTCTTTCTCACCCTCTTCGACCGGTCGAGTCACGCGGCGTGAGCCAACCCAATGCTGCTGCCTTTGTTCCTCAAGACGATCCGCGATCACACACGGGGCATCGCGGGTTGGGCGACCGGAATCCTCGCTCTTATCGCCGTGCAGCTCTCGGTGTATCCGACCGTTCGCGACACCACCTCGCGAGTCACTGACTTTGCCGATTCGTTTCCTGAAGCGTTCAAAAAGATCTTTCGAATGGACGAATATGGCACCCCTGTCGGGTATCTGTCGACCGAACTCTTCTCGGCGACGTTGCCGCTCATCTTCATTGCGGTAGGTGTCACGTGGGGAGCACGGGTTGCCACTGATGAAATCGAAGCCGGAACCGCCGACATTCTGTTCTCCCTGCCGATCTCTCGTCGCCGATTTCTCATCACACGAATAGCTGCCAAGGTTGGTGTGCTGGCGCTACTTGGGCTCGTGCTCTGGTTCGCGCTGGTGCTCGGTGCGCCGGTTGCTGACCTGTCGGTCTCGGTGCTGGCGTTCGCTGTTGTTCTTATGACCGCTGCAGTCTTCGTCTTTGACCGACGTGACATCTTGTAGGCGCAAGAGAACTCTGACGTGATACATCTGTCTGAGTAACTAGTGACATTCGTCTGTGGTGAACCGCCACGGGTTGCGGTTGGCTGAACTTTGTGATCACACCAGAAGCCCGTCGCATCGTCGTTGGAACAGACGGGTCGGCAAACTCGTTGTCCGCAATTCGGTGGGCGCTACGAGAAGCTGCATTGCGCAAAGTTTCAGTTGATGTGCTTCATGCCTGGCACTTCACGCCAATGATTGACCCGATGGGTATTCCCATGGTTCCGCCTACTGCTGAGATGCAGGCGTCGGCCAAAGTCATGCTCAACAACGTGATGAAACAAGTCGAAGCCGATCGCGCCGGAATTCAGGTCAATGAAATCGTCACCCAGGGTTCGCCAGTGAGTGCACTGCTGCAAGCGGCACGCGACGCCGAGATGGTGGTCGTTGGCCGGCGAGGACATGGCGGATTCGTCGGGTTGCTTCTCGGGTCAGTTGCCACACAAATCGTGCACCATGCACCATGTGCCGTTGTGGTGGTGAGCGCAAGACCGTAAATCGCGAATATGTCGATGACGTTTCTCGCTAACTAATCAACCACCTGCCACGAGCAGCGAAGTGCACAGCCCGAGCAGCAAGAGTGGCCCGTACGCGAAACGCGTGCGTCGACTGTGACCCGACAACACGATGAGTATCGCGACGAATCCCCCGAGTAGGGCCGTCGCGAGCCATGAGGCAACTACCTCTCGTGCGCCGAACCAACCCGCAACGGCACCGAGGAGCGGGGAGAAGTGGAGGTCACCGCGACCGAGGGCGCCGCGCCCCAACAGTCTGATCGACGCTGTAATGGCGAGCATCAGCATCGCGCCGCGAGCGGCCGACCATCGACCGTCGCCGGAAGCCTGCGGATCAAGCGACAAAAGAGGGAGTGCAATCGCGAACGTCGTATAGCTGATGATTCGGGGCAACTGTTTGGTGGTGATGTCGACCGCGGCGAGCAACGCAACTGGCGGCACGGTAAGAGCGAACCCGGCAAGTGCAATCACGCCGGCATCACGCAAGGTGGCGGTGGTCATCACACTCGCGCCGTAGACGACGGCGAACAGCAGCCACCAGCGAGCGAGTTTGGCAGTTGGCCACGACACCAGATCGGCTGTGTCGAAGGTGCTCCCTGGCATCGTTACAGCGACGCGATGGTGCGAATGAGCGCGGGACCGACCACGACAATCATGAGTGATGGCAGCACGCAGAAAACCGTCGGAAACACCATCTTCATTGCGAGCTTTGCCGACTGCTCTTCAATGGTCTGTCGACGTCGTCGTCGCGCCGTGGTGGCTTGCTGACGCAAGACCGTCGCCAACGGGGCGCCAATGCGCTGATTCTGGCGAACCGCTGCGACGAACAACTGCACCCCGAGTGTTGGCGTGCGATCGAGCAGCTCTTTCAACGACATATCGCGCGAGACGCCAAGCGAAATTCGGTCGAGCACGGCGCGAAATTCGTCGGCGAGCGGCGAGTGATGGCGAGTTGCGTAGGTGTTCATCGCGGCCTCAAGTGTGAGCCCCGCCTCGACCCCCATCACCATCTCGCCGAGAGCGTCAACCAATTCCACCTCGATCGCGTTGCGGCGAATGACTTCTTGGCGTCGCGCACGCCACACCGGAAGTTGCCAGGCTGCAACGAAGAAGAGGAACGCTGCGGCAAGACCGAACACGTCGCTGCGAGCCCACACAATGAGGACTCCGAGCACACTTGCCCCTGCGACCAGCATGGTTCGTCGTGCGATGAGGCGCTGTAGCTCGGCCTCAGTTCCGAGCACTACGCCAGTGGCACCCAACAAGCTGCGACGTCGCTTGCCCGAGATCGGCAGCCTTGGTTTGCGAAGGCGAAATGAAGTCAGCCGCCCTGCTTGGGTCGTCGTGAGGGCGGCAGCCCCACCGAAGAGCACTGATGCGAGCAGCCTCATTTACGCCACCACCTCGGGGTTGGAGAGACGTTGCAACCAGCGCCAGCCGACGAATGCCAAGGCAACGCCGGCTATCGACATGCGCTGACCGAGCGGGTCGGTGATCAACGGAGACGCATAGCCAGGGTTGAGCAAGGAGACGACGATGAGTGTTGCTGGAGGAAGTGCCAACAGCACTTTGGCGCTAATGCGATTGTCGGCTGTCAGCGTCTGGATGTCACGACGCAGCCGATCTTCCTCTTCGATGGTGGTGTACACCGCTTCGAGAATCTCCACGAGCGATCCACCGTGTTTGGCTTGAAGTCCAATTGCCGAGGCAACAACACCGAGATGACGATTGCCTTCGTCCTGACTTATTCGCATCAGGGAGTCTCCGAGCGGAGTGCCAAGGCGAGCTTCCTCGGCAGCCTCAACAAAGATTGATCGCAAGGGATCAGAGAGCGAGTCGGTCACCTCGCCAATAGCAGCACCGATATTGCGACCGATTCGAAGGTGGCCAACGATAAGTTCGATCGCCGGTGCGAGCTGCGACGAAAGCAGCATGTTGCGCTTGCGTCGGCGCCGTTCTCGCAACGGATGAGGAATCGCGATACGAATCGGCGTGCGAACACCGGTGGGCATCGGCACAATGCCAACAAGTTGACGCATGTGGCGTTCGGTGCGGCGCTCGACCAACCGTGTACGAAGTTGGGTGATACCCAGCGCGGCAGCCGCAGCGAATGCCAGTGAAGCTGTGAGTTGGGTGCTCATCGTGATCCCGAAGTCGCTGTGCCTGCAGGCGCATGAGGAGTTGCGGCATATCGAGCGCCGAGCCGAGCCGATGCGAGACCCGTTGACACGAGCTCAGGTAGTGCAAGTGAGCCATCAAGCACTTGGTTGCCCCGCGAGAAGAGATCTGCGGTCGACACGATGTCGCCCTCCATGCCGACTACCTCGGTGATGCGAGTGACGTATCGGCGCCCAATCGGATCACGAACGAGGTGAACGACGAGATCAATCGAACTGGCGACCTGTTCGCGCACCGCACGTAGCGGTAGGTCGGTTCCGCCAAGCAGCACCATCGTCTCAACGCGACGCAGGGCATCGCGTGGAGAGTTGGCATGCACGGTCGAGAGTGATCCCTCGTGGCCGGTGTTCATCGCTTGCAACATGTCGATGGTTTCAGAGCCGCGGACTTCACCCACGATGATGCGATCGGGTCGCATTCGCAACGCGTTGCGAACCAGGTCACGAACCATTACCTCGCCGCGACCTTCGGCATTTGGTGGGCGCGTCTCGAGCCGCACCACGTTGTGCATGTGTGGCGTCAGTTCAACTGCGTCTTCGATGGTGACGACTCGCTCGTCTTGGCCGATGAAGTCAGAGAGCACGTTTAGCATCGTGGTCTTTCCGGTTCCGGTTCCGCCACTCACCAGAATGTTGAGTCGACCAGCCACCGAGCTCCCCAGAAATCGGGCTGCGTCTGCTGACAATGACTTCTGTCGAACGAGGTCTCCGACGGTGAAACCTGTGGCGTGAAACTTACGGATGGTGACGGCCGGGCCGTCAACCGACAATGGGGGTAGAACTACGTTGAGTCGCGAACCATCGGCAAGACGGGCGTCGACCATCGGTGATGACTGGTCGACTCGCCGGCCCGAGGTTCGAAGCATTCGATCGACTACACGACGCAGGTGTTCTTCGGTCTCAAAGGCACGCTCAATCTTTGAGATGGTGCCAGCACGTTCGACATACACGGCATTGGCACCATTGACCATGACCTCCGAAATGCTTGGATCATTGATCAGATCTTGAATTGGACCGAAGCCGAGAATGTCGTCGATAACCGCACGACGCAAGAACGTCTCGTCGGCGAGCGGCATCTCAAAACGCGGTGACTTAAAGAGCCTGATCAGTTCAGACTCAGCCTGCGTGCGAAGCCAGTCGTCTGACATGCTCGAGCGGTCGGGCAGTGACGAAAGATATGCGCGTACCTCTGCAGTAAGCGATGCAAACAACGGCTGCAAGCGAGACCACATCTCGTCGATGGTCTCAATGTGTGGTGGCTGTGGCTCTGGTGTCAGCTCGTGACGCAGCACTCTGGCGCGCAAACTCATCGCACGCCGATCTTTCGTTGCTGACGCATCAGACTGGCCGCTTCCACCAGAAGTTGAAGCGCTTTCCGAGTGTGACCCCGAGCAACGAGTCGGCAAAGCCAAGGATGCTGGTGGCAGCTTGCGAGTCGGGATGCGACTCAACGATCGGCCTACCCGCGTTGAGTCCTTCGGCGACATGCCTGCTCTCGGGAATCCGCATTGAAGCGGCGTAGCCGAGACGATGCTCAACGTCGGCGACATCAAGACCGGTTCGGGAGTTGAAGCGGTTGACGGCCAGGGCAACTCGCGCCGTATCGAGTCGCAGGGCTTGCATGGTGTCGATCAATTTCCGCGCTGCTTGCACAGACGCCACATCAGTGGTGGTCACCAGCACTATGCGTGACGCTGCTTCGATTGCGTCAAGTGTGAAGTCACTCATACCTGGGCTGGTGTCGAGCACGACCGGACGGTTCAACTCGATAAGTCGCTGGGTGATGGTCGCCATATCGAGACCCGACACCGCATCGGCAGCGATATGAGAATCAGGGCTACACAGCAGCGACAGGTAGGCGCCGCGCGAGGTGAACATGCCCTCGAGTTCGGACGACGAATCTTCACGGAGTCGTCGTGCGACGTCGTGGATGCGATAGGTGGGCTGCACACCAAAAGCCCATTCAACGTCTCCGGAGTACATGTCAAGGTCGACGATCACCGACGGCATGCGTTGCGCAAAGGCGAGCGCCAAGTTTGAGGCGACCGCAGTTTTGCCGGAGCCTCCTTTGGGTGAGACAACGGCGACGACTGGCGGAAGGTGTGCACTATCGAGTGTCATTTGCCCACCAGCCACAGTTGTTCTTTCTGTGCAGCAAACAGCACTTCTGAAAGGGTGTCATGGCGAATCGCGATGGTGATGACGGCCTCGGCTGACGGTTGCAGATCGTCAAGAGCAGGGGAGTCGAGTACCACTGCGTCGGGCGACACCAAGGTGGCTCCGGTTGCGGTCAGCGCATACACGTCGACGACATCACCAGAGATTCGCAGGGCCCCCGACCAGTTCTGCGCCGAAAGTCGAACTGAGGTGACGACGAATTCTGGACCAACCGCCGCCACTCGGTTGCGCGCAAATGAGTAGTCGGTCAACTGTTGACCAGCGACATGTGCGACGGCAAGCACGCCGTCGGTGATGTCGTCGAGCGAGTCAAAGGCGCCCACACTCGCGGCTTCTGGTGGCAAGCTGCGGATTGTCGACGCATCGCGTACCTCGGCGGCTGAAGCGCCCTCGGGCAGTTCGCGGGTGAGAACGACGACATCGATACGCGCCTCGGCATCAGCGGTGTCTTCTTCGCTGGGAAGCAAGATCCAGCTACCTGCCAGTACGAACGCAAATGCGAGCATCGCCGGAAGGTATTTCGTAGCAGTTGTTTTTATCGTCATCAACAGGCTCCTTTGTTGTCATAGGCACAGATGGCCCACGTTGTGATTCCGAAATTGCTTCCGCTTCCGACCGACGCACTCGGGCGATCGACAATGGCGGTCTCAAACCGAACGGTGAGAGATCTGCTGGCTGCCGCGCCAGTGAGTCGTGCGCCAATCAATACCGAGCGCACAAAGCCGGTGATCCGGTAGTTCGCGTTGCTTCCAGAAGCCAGAGCTTGGTCAAACAAGGCGATCAACACCGTCTTGCCAATCATCGTTTCGATGCCAATTGAACTGGTGAGTCCACCAGGGCTACCGAACACTGTGTCGCCGACATCGAGGGCATCGTTGTATCCGTTTTGCACCCAGGCGATGGTCTCGCTCGTTGAGTTCGCACCACCGTTGAAGTCGAGGACGCCCCAGTTTCCACCGACGTTTCCACCGCAGTTTTTCGGACCTGTTTGCAGAGTGATGGTGTAGTTGGTGGTGAGCGAAAAGCCTGAGTTCTTCCAATTGAGAATTGAGGGATGACTCTCGCACAGCGCAACAGGCCAGACGCCAACAAGTGAGCCAGCGCTTCCAACCTTGACAGTGGTGCTGGCGTTGATGTTTGCGCTCGAACGGGCAAGCAGCGCCGAGAAAAAGAGTGGCGATGCATCGTTGGCCGACACGGTGATTGTTCCCTCGCGTGAGTTGCCAGTAGTCGTGCAGGAATGGGAGGCAGGTGTCGCATCGTCGATCGTCAAGAAACTCAGCACGCCTGCCGGGCACACCGTGTTCGTGCGTATCCACGTCGATGCGGCCGATGCTGCAGTGACTTCAACTGCATTTTGAAGAGCGGCGCGCTCAGCCCAGATTCGACCAGAGTCGACAACGATTGCCACGCCCAGCACCAAGGGCACGAGCATGATTGCGGCAAATGCCACGATTGACCCGTCGTCGGTTGTAGTGAGTCTCATGACTGCGGACACACGAAGCTCGAGGTGGCAGAGAGTGTCACCGTGCGATTGCCGAGCAGGGGAACGGAGTAAGGCTTCACCGCCTGTAGCGAGAGCTTGACTGCGCCCGCGTTGCAGTCGTTTACGACGTTGCAGGTCAGGGTGCCGATGTCGTTGGTGTCAAGTGCGGCCTGGGCGACGGCGCAGGCGTCGGCAATGTCGATGGCGCCGGCACGTGCGGAGTCGCGAGCCGCAGATTGCAGGTGGAGTTGATCAAAAAAGACAGAGGCGAGCGTGACCATGATGAACAGAAGGAGAAGAAAAATCGGAGCAACGATTGCGAACTCAGCGGCTGCGGACCCGTTGTCGACCGACCCCCGACAGGGGGAACCAGGGGCCGGTCGACGGGGGTTCACGGAAGGACAGCGTCGAAGATGTCCGAGATGCGACCGCCGAGTGCGACTGCCGCAACTGCCACAACTGCCACAACGCCAGCGAGCAGGACTCCGTACTCGGCGCTGACCGCGCCTTCGTCGTCCAATCGCTGACGGCTCTGTGCCGCCGTAACCAGTTTGATTGCCATTTTCTTCATGTTGTTTCCTCCATGTCGTGCGATCGGTTGATCGCGACTGAGTGTCTAACGACAGCGCAATGCGCTTCCACCGAATTATCGGTGATGAGGATGTCTGTCACGCAGAATCGGTATGTCTTCTGCACCGCGCGCACGGTGTAGTGCGCCGAGACTTGTTCTCATCAACATTGAGATCAATCGTGCGGAGCAAGAGTGAGAAAAGTTTTGGTGTCCCGTCGTGCAGCTCTCGCTCTGCTCGCTGTTGCGCTCACAGCGTGTGCGGCCGTAGATGGAAAATCTGACGCGAGTGGCGGTACGTCCATTGCAACATCGACGACAGTCGGAGTCGCGCCGGGCGTGGAACTCTCGAGTGGCGAAGCGGTGGGGCCGCCTGGCCCACAAGGTGAGCGCGGTGTGGCAGGTCCGCGCGGGCTCACGGGTCCGCGTGGGCTCACGGGCCCACGCGGTCCGCGGGGGTATCGCGGTCTCCTCGGCTTACCTGGGCCGGCTGGTCCGCAAGGACCCGCGGGACCAATCGGTGCGACGGGTGAAACCGGTGCGACGGGCCCAGCGGGTCCACTTGGTCCGACGGGACTCACTGGTGCAACTGGTGCGACGGGCGCAACCGGCCCGACGGGTGCAACGGGTGCCACTGGTGCGACGGGACCAGCGGGACCGATCGGTGCGACGGGGGCGACGGGACCGGCGGGACCGATCGGCCCGACGGGCGCAACCGGCCCGACGGGTGCAACTGGTGCAACTGGTGCAACTGGTGCGGCTGGTGGCTTCGGAGCGTACGGTTCGTTTTACGACACCAGCACTGTCACGCTGACGCAGAACCAAGTCACCCCTGTGTCGCTCAACAGCACCGACTTTGCAAGTGGAGTGTCGATTGTCGACGGCAGCAAGATCACGTTCTCCGTCAGCGGAAAGTTCAATCTCGCGTTTTCATCTCAGATAGAGAAGGGTGACTCGGGTACTGACTATCTCAGCGTCTGGTTGACGAAAGATGGTGCAAATGTGCCGTGGAGCAATACCGATGTGATTATCACCTCCAGCGGCACGAACAGTCGGCACGTCGTTGCATGGAACTTCTTCGTCACTGCAGTGCCAGGCAGTTTCTTCCAAATCGTGATGACGACGACATCAAGCGGCCAGATGACCATCAAATCGGTAGGCACACAAACGAGCCCTGCCCGGCCAGAGACTCCGAGCTCCATTGTGACGGTCAACCAAGTAGGCTGACCGCGCGGGCCAGCGTCGTCCCGGTGCTCACCGATGGGTGGGTGCACCACTAGCACGACCATTGCGAGACAGCCCCAAATGCACAACGACATGCCGCCGTCGGGCGGCGACCTGCCTGCGTCTGTGTCGCCGCCCGCTGTGTTGCCCGCATCGGCATTGCCGACCGCACGCGGCCTCTATGACCCGCGGTTTGAGCACGACTCATGCGGCGTGTCGTTCGTGGTGCAGGTAAAAGGTGTCGCCAGCCACCGAATCGTGCAGACCGGTCTTGGCGCGCTGTGCAGCATGGAGCACCGTGGTGCCACTGGCGCCGAGCCCGACACGGGCGATGGCGCGGGCATCTTGCTGCAGGTGCCAGACAAGTTCATGCGCAAAGTTTCTGGCGTGTCGTTGCCGGCGCGCGGGGCCTACGCCGTTGGTCTCGCGTTCCTGCCAGCCGACGCCCACGATGCTGACAAAGCCAAAGCGGCGATCGCCCGCACGTTCGACGAAGAAGGCCTCAGCGTGCTCGGTTGGCGCAGCGTGCCGGTTGACCCGTCGTGTCTCGGTGCGAGCGCGCGGCGCGTGATGCCGAGTTTTGAGCACTGCTTCGTGGTCTCACGCACGGGGGAGTCGGGCATCGCACTCGACCGCAAGTTGTTTGTCGCTCGCAAGCGCATTGAACACGAGTTGCCTGCAGAACAGCGCACGTACTTTGCCTCATTGTCGTCGCGCACCCTCGTATATAAAGGCATGCTCACCACTCCCGAGTTGGGCATGTTCTTTGCCGATCTGTCTGATGAAGACATGGAATCTGCGTTGGTGCTCGTGCACAGTCGGTTCAGCACGAACACCTTCCCGTCGTGGCCACTTGCGCACCCGTATCGCTACATCGCCCACAACGGCGAGATCAACACCGTGCAAGGCAACCGCAATTGGATGCGCACTCGCGAATCGCTGCTCGCCACTGCCAACATCGCCGGGCTTGACCGGGCATTCCCCATCTGCACGCCAGGCGGTAGCGACTCGATGAGTTTCGATGAAGTGCTTGAGTTGCTGCACCTCTCAGGCCGGTCGCTTCCACATGCTGTGTTGATGATGATCCCCGAAGCGTGGGAGAACCACGCCACCATGCCCGACGACAAGCGGGCGTTCTACCGCTATCACTCGTCACTGATGGAGCCGTGGGATGGTCCCGCCAGCGTCGCCTTCAGTGACGGCACAGTGATCGGAGCGGTGCTCGATCGCAACGGGCTACGCCCGAGCCGCTATTGGGTCACCGATGACGACCTCGTCATTGCGGCAAGCGAAGTGGGCGTGGTGAACGTGGCACCTGAGCGAGTGGTGCGCAAGGGTCGTTTACAACCCGGCCGCATGCTGCTGGTCGACACGTCGCTCGGCCGAATCGTCGACGATGAAGAGATCAAAGGCTCGCTCGCCGCCGCGGCGCCGTATGCACAGTGGTTGGCCGACGGCATGGTGTCGCTGCCCGAACTGCCCGATCGCGAACACGTGGTGCACAGTCACGACAGTGTGCTGCGTCGACAGCAGGTGTTCGGCTACACGCATGAAGACATGAAGGTGATCATCGCACCGATGGCCAAGAGCGCGGCCGAACCGATTGGCTCGATGGGCACCGACACGCCGCTCGCGGTGTTGTCGGCACGACCACGATTGTTGTTCGACTACTTCAAGCAGTTGTTCGCACAAGTCACGAACCCGCCGCTCGACGCAATTCGTGAAGAAGTCGTGACGTCGGTGGGTTCGACACTCGGACCCGAGGCGAATCTGCTCGAAGTTGGGCCTGAGAACTGCCGACAGTTGGTGCTGCCGTTCCCCATCATCGACAACGACGAGTTGGCCAAGATCATCCACATCAACGACGACGGCACTATGGCGCACCTGCGCTCGGCGGTGGTGAGCGGGCTCTATCGCGTGGCCGATGGCGACTACGGCATGCGCACGGCGCTCGACAGCATTCGCAACCAGGTGAGCGACCTCATCGATGATGGCGCGCGAATCATCGTGCTGTCTGATCGCAGCAGTGACTCGGTGTATGCACCGATTCCGTCGCTGCTGTTGACCAGCGCCGTGCACCACCACCTCATTCGCGAACGTCAGCGCACCAAGGTTGGTCTCGTCATCGAGTGCGGCGACGCGCGCGAAGTGCACCATATGGCGCTCTTGATTGGCTATGGCGCTGGTGCGATCAACCCGTATCTTGCGTTCGAGTCGATCGAAGACTTGATCACCGCTGATGACGGTCGTGGCATGCACGGTCTCGGCGGCATGGATGCGAAGAAAGCCGTGCGCAATTACATCAAAGCCGCTGGTAAGGGCGTGCTCAAGGTCATGAGCAAGATGGGTGTGTCAACCGTTGCGTCATACACCGGCGCGCAGATCTTTGAGGCCATCGGGCTGTCGACTGAGTTGGTTGATGAATACTTCACCGGCACCGTGTCGCGACTCGACGGCATCGGCCTCGACGTGATCGCCGCCGAGGTCGCCGCACGCCATGCCGCCGCGCATCCATCGCGACCCGACCAGCGCGCGCACCGCAAGTTAGAACTCGGCGGTGAATACCAATGGCGTCGCGAGGGTGAGCACCACTTGTTTAACCCCGAGACGGTTTACCGACTGCAACACGCGACGCGTGCAGGGCGTTATGACCTCTTCAAGCAATACACCGCCTCGGTTGATGACCAGAGCCGCGTGCTCGCAACACTTCGCGGGCTCTTCGAGCTGAAGCCCGCCGCCGTGCCGGTGCCTATCGACGAAGTCGAACCCGTGAGCGAGATTGTCAAGCGATTTTCGACCGGGGCGATGAGCTACGGCTCGATCTCAGCCGAAGCGCACGAAACACTCGCCATCGCGATGAACCGCATCGGTGGCAAGAGCAACACCGGCGAAGGCGGCGAAGACGCCGAGCGATATGTGCCGCTGCCGAACGGCGACTCGAAGCGCTCAGCCATTAAGCAAGTGGCGTCGGGGCGCTTCGGCGTGACCAGCGAATATCTGGTGAACGCTGACGACCTACAAATCAAGATGGCGCAAGGAGCCAAGCCCGGCGAAGGTGGCCAGTTGCCGGCACACAAGGTGTATCCATGGATTGCCAA
>RGSV01000110.1 GCA_010025655.1 Acidimicrobiia bacterium | reverse complement strand
GCTGCGCCCAGCCGATGCCCGCCGAGTTGACGAGTGCACGAATCGGGCCCATTGACTTTGCCATCTCGGTGGCGTTGATGATGTCTTGGGTGTTGGTGACGTCGACTTTGCAGAATGCTCCGCCGATTTCTTTGGCGAGTGCTTCGCCCTTGTCAGCTTGCAGGTCGGCGACGACGACCTTGGCGCCTTTCTTGGCGAGCAGGCGGGCTGCGGCGGCTCCAATGCCACTCGCGCCGCCGGTGACGATTGCACTGGCGTTGGTGAGTTCCATGGCGGCGAACGCTAGCGCACGCGTTCAATGGCAGCGACAGCGAGCGCATCGACCATGTCGTTCATCGGGTCGCCACTGTGACCCTTCACCCAGCGGAAGTGCACGTCACCGCGGGCACGCACCATCTCAATCAGTGGCTCCCAAAGGTCACGATTCGCGACAGGCTCGCGCTGGCTGTTGCGCCACTCACGGCGCAGCCATCCTTTCCACCATTCTTCGGTAAAGCACTTCACGACGTACTGACTGTCGCTCACTATGCAGATCGGTCCAGGCTCACTTGCAAGTGCACGCAGAGCGCTGAGCACTGCTTGAAGTTCCATTCGTTGGTTGGTGGTGCGAGCTTCGCCCCCGCTGTCGCGCACTTCGCCGCGCGGCGCTAGTGCCCATGCCCAACCTCCGGGTCCGGGGTTGCCCGAGCACGCGCCATCGGCGTACACCACACGTTCACCTGTCGAACCCCCAGATGCCGTCGTGCCTCCTGCGTCGCTCGAAACCACGCTGAGCATCCTTACCGATGGGTACGCGGCACAGGTGGCACTTTGCTCAACTCGTGCGAGACTGTGTGCATGCTGTTTGACGGTTCAGTGCACCAGCTGCCCGACACCGACCCGCAAGAAACCCAAGAGTGGCTCGACTCGCTCGACTCGATCGTCGAGGTGCAGGGCAAGAATCGCGCCCGCTATCTGTTGTCGCGACTACTTGAGCGAGCACGTGAGACGCAGGTCAGCTTCCCTGCCACGGTGTCGACGCCATACGTCAACACGATTCCGGCTGAGCAAGAGCCGTGGTTTCCCGGTGATGAGTATCTCGAGCGGCGTATTCGCGCCTACATCCGCTGGAACGCAGCGATCATGGTCGTGCGTGCCAATGCAAATGCCGAAGGCATCGGCGGTCACCTCAGCACCTTCGCCTCGTCAGCATCGCTGTATGAAGTCGGCTTCAACCACTTCTTCCGTGGCAAAGACAACGGCCTGCCTGGTGACCACGTCTACTTCCAGGGCCACGCCGCACCCGGCGTGTATGCGCGCGCCTTCATCGAGCGCCGTCTGGAGGCCGACGATCTCGATCACTTCCGCCGAGAGATTGGCCGCGGAGGACGCGGCTTGTCGTCGTATCCACACCCTCGACTGATGCCCGACTTCTGGGAATTCCCCACCGTTTCGATGGGCTTGGGGCCAATCACTGCGTTGTATCACGCACGCTTCAATCGCTATCTCGCGAATCGTCAGCTCGACGACACCACCCAGAGTCGCGTCTGGGCTTTTCTCGGTGACGGCGAATGTGATGAGCCAGAGTCGCTCGGCGCACTTTCACTCGCCTCGCGTGAACATCTCGACAATCTCGTCTTCGTCGTCAACTGCAACTTGCAACGTCTCGACGGCCCGGTGCGCGGCAACGGCAAGGTGATTCAAGAACTCGAAGCCGTCTTCCGTGGCGCGGGCTGGAACGTCATCAAGGTCGTCTGGGGCTCGAAGTGGGATGAACTGCTCGCTCGCGACGTCTCAGGAGCGTTGCTCAACAAGATGAACACCACGGTTGACGGTGAGTTTCAGCGCTACACCGTCGAAGATGGCAACTACATTCGAGAAAATTTCTTCGGCCCAGACCCACGCCTGCGCGAGATGGTGTCGCACCTCACTGATGCCGAGTTGCAGGCGTTGCCGCGCGGTGGTCATGACTATCGCAAGGTGTATGCCGCATTCAAAGCTGCAAGCGACAATCTCGGTTCTGGCCGCCCGACGGCAATTCTCTGCAAGACCGTCAAGGGTTGGACGCTCGGACCGGAAATCGAAGGCCGCAACGCCACACACCAAATCAAGAAGATGAACGTCGAGCAATTGCGCGTTTTGCGCGACCGCCTGCATCTCAACGATGAAATCACTGACGCAATGCTCGAAGGCGATGTTGCGCCGTACTACCGCCCAGCAGAAGACTCGGTCGAATATCAGTACCTCGTCGAGCGCCGTCGCGCACTCGGCGGTTTCGTGCCCAAACGAGTAACCACCGCACGTCGTCCGCTCTCGCTACCGAGCGACGACGCCTTCCGCGAGTTCGACACGGGTAGCAACAACCAGGCCGTCAGCACGACGATGGGCTTCACTCGCCTCTTGCGCAATCTTGCCCGCGACAAGTCGTTCGGTGAGCGCGTCGTGCCGATCATCCCCGACGAAGCGCGCACGTTCGGCATGGATTCGCTCTTCCGCGAACTCAAGATCTATGCGTCGCAAGGTCAGAAATATGAACCCGTCGATCACGACCTGCTGCTGTCGTATAGCGAGTCGTCGAGTGGTCAGATCCTTGAGGAAGGCATCACCGAAGCAGGCAGCCTTGCAAGCTTCATCGCTGCGGGCACGTCGTATTCCACCCGCGGTGTACCGATGGTGCCGTTCTACACCTTCTATTCGATGTTCGGCTTCCAACGTGTAGGCGACCTCATCTGGCAGGCAGCCGACGCCCGCACACGGGGCTTCTTGCTCGGTGCCACGGCCGGCCGCACCACGCTGCTCGGTGAGGGTTTGCAACACCAAGACGGTCACTCGCTCGTCTTGGCCAGCACCGTGCCACCGTGCCGCGCTTACGACCCTGCGTTCGCCTACGAGGTTGCCGCCATCGTGCGCAACGGTCTGCACGACATGTACGGCGAGGTGCCCAACGACGTGTTCTATTACGTCACGCTCTACAACGAGAACTACCCGATGCCCGCGCGCCCCGCAGTCGCTGATCTCGACGCACAAATCATGCGCGGTCTCTATAAGTGGGCTGATGCTGGCAACGCCAAGCATCGCGCCACGCTGGTCTTTTCTGGCTCGGCGCATACCGCTGTGCGTGCCGCCGCTGCCGAACTCGAGTCACGTTGGGATGTCGCCTGCGACCTTTGGTCGGCAACGTCGTATAAGGCACTGCGTGAGAACGCGATCGACGTTGAACGCTGGAACCGGCTGCATCCTGCAGCGGCCAAGCGCGAAGCCGACGTCACCCGACTGCTCGACGACGGCAGTGGCCCGGTCATCGCCGTCACCGATTTCATGCGCATCGTGCCCGAGCAGGTTGCGCGATTCGTGCCAAGTCGTCTCTTCGTGCCGCTCGGTACTGATGGTTTTGGTCGTAGCGATACCCGCGAGTCACTACGCCGCCATTTCGAGATTGACATGCCCAATGTGGTCGTTGCCACGCTGCATGCACTCGCCTCAACCGGCGAGGTGAAGCCCGAGGTGGTTGCTGAGGCCATCAGTCACTATGGCCTGAATCCTGAAGCCCTGAACCCTCTCTTTGCGTAGCAACCCTGCCACGATGGTGAACAGATGAAGAGCGATCTTTACGTCACCGGTAAACCAGCAGCAGATCGACTGCTGCGTGACGACGGCACGGCGTTGCTCATTGGCATGCTGCTCGACCAACAGGTGCCGATGGAGTGGGCGTTCACCGGCCCCTTCACCATCAACGAACGACTCGGCCATCTCGAGCCCTCGCGTATTGCAGCGATGAATATCGACCGGTTCGTCGCGGTGTGCTGCGAGAAGCCGGCCATTCATCGGTTTCCGGCATCGATGGCGCGACGCATTCACGAGCTCTGCGCCGTGATTGCCCGTGATTACCGAGACGACGGCGCCAATGTGTGGCGCGGAGTTGCGGATGCCCGAGAGTTGTATGCGCGCCTGCGTAAATTCCCCGGCTTTGGCGACGAGAAGGCCCGTATCTTTGTCGCACTCCTTGCCAAGCGATTCGGCATCACGCCAGATAGTTGGCAGCAGGTGGCCAAGCCTTTCGGCGACCATCGCATGCGCACCGTGGCCGACATCGACTCTGCTGCCGCACTTCTGAAGGTGCGTCGCTTCAAACAGTTAGAGAAGGCCCGCGACCGTGACAAGGCGAGCAAGCCGCTGAAGAGGAAAGCAGCGAAACAACGCAGCGCCGCTCGACGATCTGGCGCAACGAAGCGAAGCGGCACCAGCAAAGCCAAGGCTTCGAACAAGTGACGACCCTCGTCACCGGCGGTGCGGGTTACATCGGCTCGCACACCGCTCATCTGCTGAGAGAGCTTGGTCGTGATGTGGTCGTGCTCGACACCCTCGAGCGCGGCTACCGGGATGCCGTCGGTGACATCGACCTCGTCGTCGGCGACATCGCAGACAATCGGTTAGTCGCAAAGATGTGTCGCAAATATGACGTCGACAGCGTGATTCACTTCGCGGCCTACAAAGCCGTCGGCGAGTCGGTGTCAGAGCCCCTCAAGTACTACAAGAACAACGTGTCGAGCAGCATCGCGCTCGTTGAAACACTGATGGAATGTGGCGTCAACCGAATCGTGTTCTCGTCGTCGGCGGCGGTCTATGGCACACCAGATGCT
>RGSV01000109.1 GCA_010025655.1 Acidimicrobiia bacterium | reverse complement strand
GATCACCGCGTCAACACCTGCTCCTTCACACGAACGCAAGATCGCGCCGAGATTGCCGGGGTCGGTGACTCCGTCGACGGCAACGAGAAAGAGTTTGTCGCCAGGCACAGACCCAGCGACGCCACCCACAGACAACTCTTCTGACCCATCACCTTGGGTACGCACGAGCACTTCGTCGAGCAACACCTCGGCAAGCGGTTCTGCCCGCGCAATCACGCCCTGTGGTGCTTCACTGCGTGCCATCTCGTCGATGTCACGACGCGGCAGTCGTCGTAGCGCAACCCGTTGGGCACCGGCCAAATCGGTGATTTCCGCAATGACGGGGTTTCGTTCGATGTCGTCAGCAATGACAATCTCGTGCACGCGTCGACGTTGCGCGATGAGCAATTCTCGCACTGCTTGGCGACCTTCAATTTGTTCGCCACCTAGTGAACGGTCGTTGTCGCGTGGCCGACCTTCGCCACGACCGCGACGCTGACCGTCGCTGCGACCACGATGGCGCGCGCTGCCACCACGCTGCTCTGCGTTGCCACGTGGCGCTCGACGCTGGTCGCGCGCGCCACGGCGAGGTCGCTTGGTCACGGCGTTGGTGTCACTTCGTGAGCAGTGCAACTGCGAGGCATGCGATTCCTTCGGCGCGACCGATGGCTCCGAGGCCCTCAGCGCGGCGACCCTTCACCGACACCGGAGCACCAACAGCAGCCGAGAGATTCTCTTGCATGTCGGCGCGATGGGGTGCGATCTTGGGTCGCTCACATACGACATTGACGTCGACGTTCTCGACTCGCCAACCATCACGCGCAACCAGCGAGGTCACTTCGCGCAGCAGCTGCATCGAGTCGGCACCTTTCCACCGCAGGTCGGTGTCAGGAAAATGCATTCCGATATCGCCCAGGCCCGCAGCGCCCAGCAGCGCATCGGCCACTGCATGCGCTACGGCGTCGGCATCGCTGTGGCCGAGCAATCCACGTTCGCCCGGAATCGTCACACCACCAAGCACCAGTGGTCGGTCGTCATCGGCAAATCGGTGCACATCAAACCCCTGACCGACGCGTAGCACTAGGCCTCGCCTCGATGTTGCAGGCGAGCCCATTCGAGGTCATCGCGGGTCGTGATTTTTCGGTTCAACACCTCACCGTCGACCACCACGACCTTGCCGCCTTCGGCTTCAACAAGTGACGCGTCGTCGGTGCCTTCACCAAGTGCGGCATGGGCGCGCCGCAACATCTCAGCGCGAAACGCCTGTGGTGTCTGCACCGCACGCAATGATCCACGCGGTGGAGTGCGCGTAACTTGACCCGTGTCATCGACAACTTTGATCGTGTCAGCAACCGGAATCGCCGGCACCGCACCATCGGCGCCAGCCGCCACGGCCTCGATCACTCGTCGAAAATCATCTTCATTCGCAAATGGTCGCGCTGCGTCGTGCACGCAGATGATCGTCGCATTCTTGGGCACAGCGGCCAGACCACGACGCACCGACTCGCTGCGCGTTCCACCACCTGCGATACCACCTTCGCGTGCGGCAACTTCGGCGGGTAACACGACGACCACACCATCACTTGACTCACGCGCCGACTCGACCGCCCAGTCCATTACACGCCGATCACCGAGTGTTTCAAACTGCTTGGGTCCGCCAAAACGACTGCCGGCACCTGCCGCGACCACGATGGTCCAAATAACTTCGCCAGGCCTGCGCAATTCACCAGTCGGCATCGCTGTTCAGGGTAGTACCGTTATGCGCATGACCCACGAAGAACTTCTCGCCAAAAATGCATTCTTCGCCGCAACCTCCCCTGACTCGCTGAAGAAGATCTCTGCAGCAGGCACCATTCGCCGTCTGCAACGCGGCGATGTGTTGTTTCAAGAAGGCGAGACACCCGATGCGATGTACGTCGTCTTGAACGGTCGCATTGCGATCGCTATCGGTAATCGACCACTCGACTCGCGCGAGAGCATGCTCGCACTGATGGAATCTGGCGACCTCTTCGGTGAACTCGGTTTGCTTGACGATGGTGCCCGTAGCGCGATGGCCCGCGCGCTCGAGCCGTCGAGCGTGCTGCAGATTCCCTACGCCGTGGTCAGGGCCGAGCTGCAAGGCAACCCGAGCATGTTGTGGGGCGTCACCAAGTTGTTGGCCTCGCGCCTGCGCGTGATGGATGAAGTGCTCTCCGACAGCGTCTTTCTCGACGTCACTGGTCGCACCGCCAAACGACTGCTCGAGTTGTCGGCTGGTGTCGATGAGTTTGTTCTCCCCGTCACGCAGGAAGAGCTCGCGGGCATGGTCGGCGCATCACGCGAGCGTGTGAACAAGGCGATTGCCAGTTTCATTCGCCTCGGCTGGCTTGAACAAAGCGACCGCCGCTATCGCATCATTGAACGCGCGAAACTGACCGGGCGTTCTTCGTAACTCAGCCGAGCGACCTTAGGCCGAGCAACGCTCAGCCGAGTAGCCACACTCGCGCGCGCGAGAACGCATCGCGAGCATCGGCTTCGCGATACGACGGTCGTGTCGCATCGTGGGCAAAGGCGTGCTCGGCCGCGTCGTATGCCACGACCGAACATCCGACCGAGCGCAACTCATCGACATCGTGTGGCGGTGTGTACGGGTCAGCCGTGCCGATGAGTGCGAGCACCTTGCTCGCGTCGCCACGGCGCAGATAGTCGAGCGGCTCGCCCTGGGTGGCCGAGCGCCATTTCTCGGGTAGGCGGATCATCCCGTAAAAACTCGCGATGCGCGCAAAGCGCGGGCTGATTGCCGACTTGAAGCAATACATGCCGCCCATGCAGAAGCCCATCAACCCGACGCGTGTCGTGCCAAGCGCATCGGCAGCCTCATGCAGGTCGCGCAGATGGTTCGTGTCGTCAAGCGTCGGCACGGCGGCAAAGCGGGGTTCGATTTCTGCCGCGAGCGTGCGGCCGGGAAACGGCTCAACTGCACACACCGCCATTCGCCACTCAACCACGAGTCGCTCGACCATCTGGTCATAGAGCGGGCGCAGCGACCAGATGTCAGGGGCAATCACCAGCCCCATCGTCGGCGGCGTGGCGGGTGAAGCAATCTCGGCGACGGTGCCCGAGGGCAAGGTGATGCGCATGGCGTAAGTCTTGCCGAATGCGGTGAGAGTGGCGGTGAGACGCATGCGGACGCTGTCTGCATGTCCACCACCACCCAGCCCCAGTACCGATCTACCGTTCTCAACCAACTGAACGATGAGTGGCGACGCCTCTGCCGCTCGCGCCAGCACCTGACCGCCGCACAACAGTGGCTCGTCAGCACCGACCCCGTCTCGTCACTCGATGAAGTGCTCACCCTTGCCGGTTTCCGCGGCAGTCGTATCGATGACGAAGCCGACCGCTTCCTGTTGCGACTCGTGCAGCGCGCCGCAACCGATCAACTGGCTGCACGAGTGGTGCTACAGCGAGTTCTTCCACCCCTGGTGTCGGTGGCCCGTCGACGCGGCAAAGTCACACAGGGCGGGTTTGAAGAAGCACTCGCCACGCTGCTTTCGCATGCTTGGGAAGTGATACGCACTTACCCGGTCGAGCGTCGACCAGCCAAAGTGGCGTCAAACATTGTGCGAGATGCGGAGTACTTCGGGTTCGTACGACGCTCACGACAAGTCACCGAAATGCAGACATTCGACCCAGAGTCGATCATGACTGGTCCGCAGTACTACAACTCGTCGGAGCACCTCGACGACTTGCTTGAACGTGCGCGACGCAGTCGCGTGTCGGCGCGATCAATCGAAGTGCTGCGCGAACTCGGCACTTCATCTTTGGCCGAGATGGCAGAACATCACGGCGTGTCGTTGCGAGCGGCGCGACGTCGACGCCAACAGGCAATCAACGAGTTGCGTGTACGAACGCTGTCTGTTGCGTGAGTTTGGTGGTGCGCAGCCGCAAGCTGTTGGTGACAACGAAGA
Source organism: Acidimicrobiia bacterium (assembly GCA_010025655.1). Lineage (GTDB taxonomy): Bacteria > Actinomycetota > Acidimicrobiia > Acidimicrobiales > Ilumatobacteraceae > F1-60-MAGs027. Next base: position 724 of record RGSV01000109.1, on the reverse strand, counting down.
CACTCGAAAATGCCATCGCTAGACCGGCCCACATCGGGTTGAGAAGTCCGAGTGCGGCGAGTGGTACTGCTGCAGCGTTGTAGACGAACGCCCAGAACACATTGGCACTGATTGTGCGCAGAGTGGCACGCGACAGCAGGATCGCATCGGGCACCAAACGAAGGTCACCACTCACGATGGTGAGGTCGCTGGCGTTCATCGCAACATCAGTGCCGGTACCCATCGCGATGCCGACGTTTGCTTGCGCGAGAGCTGCGGCGTCATTCACGCCGTCGCCAACCATTGCCACTGCATAGCCGCGCTCTTGCAGGTCGGCAACAACACGCACCTTTTCTTCCGGCAACACTCCGGCAATCACGTGTTGCTCGTCGGTTTCGATGCCCACTTGTTTGGCTACCGCCAGCGCAGTTGCACGACTGTCGCCGGTCAGCAAGATGGGTCGCAAGCCGAGGTCACGCAGAGCCGAAATGGCGGCAGCGCTGTTGGCTTTCGGGCGGTCAGCCACGACGCACACCCCGCGCACCGCACCGTTTGACGCCACGAGCACGGCGATGTTGCCGTCGGCGCGCGCGGCATCGATTGCCGCCGACATCGTCTGGGGGATCAACACCAACTTGCGACGCATCAAGGTTTCGTTGCCGACCATCACGCTTGCTCCGCCGACACTGCCGATGGCGCCCATGCCCGGCAGGTTCTCAAAATCGCTGACTGGTGCGAGCGAACC
>RGSV01000108.1 GCA_010025655.1 Acidimicrobiia bacterium | reverse complement strand
CAAGAACTGCTCGGTCATGCCGACGTAGCAACCACGCAGCGCTACACCCACGTCAGCAAAGAGCGATTGAAGACGGCGTATGGGGCGTCGCATCCCCGCGCATGAATCCGCGTGCCGAACGACTCGATATCGATACTGCTTGGCAACGCTGGATCAACGACAAGCAACCCCTCGCTCGTGATTGGCTGGTCGTGCACTACGCGTCACTCGTCAAGTTCGTCGCTGGTCGTATTTCGGCGGGTCTGCCCAAGCGAGTCGAGACGAGCGACCTAGTAAGTGCCGGCATGGTTGGGTTGGTGCAGGCCATCGACCGATATGTGCCGCGCCCCGACATGAAGTTCGAGTCATATGCCGTGCCAAGAATTCGAGGGGCGATTCTCGACAGCCTGCGGGCCCTCGACTGGGTGCCGCGATCGGTGCGTGCCCGCTCACGACAAATCGAGCAGGCCATCGCCGAGTTGCAGAACTCTCTCGGTCGATCGGCAACCGAACAAGAAATCGCCCAGCGACTTGGCATCGGCATCGACCAACTCAACGAGTGGCTTACCGATGTTGCGTCAAGTGCGGTGGGTCCGCTCGATCACGTGGCGCTTGACTCGCAAGCACCAGTCGATGTCTCAGATTTTCAGCGTGCCACCAACCCTGACACCGCATTCGAGTCGGGAGAACTGCGTCGCACGATGCGTGATGCGATTCGCAAACTGCCCGACAACGAACGCACCACGCTGTTGTTGTATTACGAAGAGAACTTCACGTTTACCCAGATTGCCGAAGTGCTCGACGTCAGCGAGAGCCGCGTCTCGCAGATTCATGCCAAGGCGGTGCTCACGTTGCGTGCCACGTTGTCTGCTGCCCAGTTCAACTGAGTCGCCCGTGATCGCCCTCGTTGTCGCCGCGTGTCTGTCGCTGCCCGCAAATGCAACGGTCATCGATGGGTTTCGCGCTCCTTCATGCCCGCGGTGTGCGGGTAATCGCGGCATCGAATACGCATTTGCGTCACCAACCGTGTCGGCCGGCGCACCTGGGCAGGTGGTCTTTGCTGGTGCAGTCGGGGGTCGCAACTACGTGGTGTTGCGTCACGCCAATGACCCGCGTGTGCGCATCACCTATGGCCGGCTCGCGACGATTGCGGTGCAGCGTGGCGACGAGGTGCAGGTCGGTGCCGCCCTCGGTCAATCGTCGGGTGTCTTGTATCTCGGTGTGCGAGTCGGGCGGATCTACGTCGACCCACAGTCGAGAGGCTCTGGTGCAACCCCGCGGTTTCGCACGACCTTGGGTGCACGGCGTGGTTCGGCGGGTCACCTTGGTGGGGCCTGCGAGTTGCGCGAGACCCGATAGCGTGCAGCGAGGTCGCAACCGCGACTGAATTACCTACAACTTCATCCACGATTCGCAACCGGCGGTCGCTTCGGCGCCACGAATCGTGTCTCAACCGCACGGAGGACAACAACATGGCAATCGTCAGCATGCGTCAGATGCTCGAGGCAGGTGTTCATTTCGGACACCAGACCCAGCGGTGGAACCCGCGAATGCAGCGCTTCATCCACGGTGAGCGCAACGGCATCTACATCATTGATCTCGAGCAAACGCTCGTGCGCATCGAGTCGGCCTACAACTTCGTTCGTCAGCTCGTGTCGGGTGGTGGCGTGGTGCTCTTCGTCGGCACCAAGAAGCAGGCCCAAGACCCGATCAAGAACTATGCCGAGCGCAGCGGCATGCCCTACATCAACGAACGTTGGCTCGGTGGCATGCTCACCAACTTCGGCACCATCAGCAAGCGCGTGGCCAAGATGATCGAACTCGAGCGCCTTGCCGCATCACCTGAGTGGGCGCAGATTCCGAAGAAAGAGGCGCTGCTCATGTCGCGCGAGCTCACCAAGTTGCAGCGCAACCTGTCGGGCATTCGCAACATGGTGCGCCCACCTGATGCCATCTTCGTGCTTGACACGCAGACCGAGCACCTCGCCGTGACCGAAGCGAACAAGTTGAACATTCCGGTCATCGCGGTTGTCGACACCAACGTGAACCCCGATCTCGTGCAGTATCCGATTCCGGGCAACGATGATGCGATTCGCGCGAACGAACTGATGACGCGCGTGATTGCCGAAGCGATTGCCGAAGGCCGATTCATCGCCGAGAAGGCCGGTGGCCAAGTGCAGAACCCTGCCACCGCCACCATCGACAACGCCGAATTCGCCGCTGAGCAGGCGCGTGCTCGCGTCGAGGCTGCCGCCGCGCAAGCCGCTCGTGACGCAAAGTTGGCAGGTGAGGCGAACTAATGGCCATCAACGCCAAAGACGTGCAAGCCCTGCGCCAGGCAACTGGCGCCGGAATGATGGACTGCAAGAAGGCGCTCGAAGAATCGGCGGGCGACGTCGAAGCCGCCAAGAAGTGGCTGCGCGAGAAGGGCTTGTCGGCCACCGCCAAGCGCGCTGATCGCGAGAACACTCAGGGTGTCGTCGCGTTGTCAATCGAGTGTCCGCTCGCCGCCGTCGTCAAGTTGAAGTGTGAGACCGACTTCGTTGCCGCCAGCGAACAGTTCGTGGCTGAAGCCGACGAACTCGCCAAGCTTGTGCGCACCAAAGGCGTGGCAGCAGTGGGCGAGCGCGCCAAGCAACTCGAAGACTTGCAGATTCTGCTCAAAGAAAAGATCGAACTCGGTGACGTCGTGCGTTTTGAGGCGGCTGCCGGCAACATCATGGATTCCTACCTGCACCTCCAGGGTGGCCGCGGTGTCAACGTGGTGTTGGTCGAGATGAGCGGCGCGACCGAAGAACTGGCGCACGACATTGCCGTGCACATCGCCTTTGCGCGACCGAAGTACCTCACTCGTGAAGAAGTGCCCGCCGAGGTGGTGGCTGCCGAGCGTGCAACGCTTGAGGTCGCCACGCGCAACGAGGGCAAGCCTGAGACGGCCATCGCCAAAATCGTCGACGGCAAACTCAACGGCTTCTTCAAAGACCTCTGTCTGCTCGAGCAGCCGTATGCCAAAGACGACAAGAAGTCGGTGAAACAGGTCATCGGCAATGCTTCCATCGTGCGATTCGCCCAAGTAGAAATCGGGTAATCTCGTACCCGGCATGGCTCCGCGCACCCAGCCCCGCTGGAATCGCGTCGTATTGAAATTGTCGGGCGAAGCACTCGCCGAGAAGACCGGTTTCGGCCTCGACAACGACGTGCTCGAACAACTTGCCAACGAGTTGAAAGGTGTTCGCGACGAATTCGGCGTCGACATCGCCGTCGTCGTTGGTGGCGGCAACTTCTGGCGCGGCGCCAAAGGCAGCGGTCGCGGCATGGATCAGGCACAGGCCGACTACATGGGCATGATCGCCACGGTGATGAACGGCCTCGCGCTGCAAGACGCACTCGAGCGAGTGGGGCAGTACTCGCGCGTGATGACTGCAGTCGAGATGCCAAAGGTGGCGGAGCCCTACATTCGGCGTCGCTGCGAGCGACATCTCGAGAAGGGCCGCATCGTGATTCTCGCTGGCGGCACTGGCAACCCGTTCTTCACCACCGACACCGCCGCTGCATTGCGCGCCGCTGAAATTGACGCCAAGGCGATCCTGAAGGGAACGCACTCTGGCGTCGACGGTATCTACACCGCCGATCCGAAACTCGACAAGACCGCCACTCGCTACAAACACCTCACCCATCTCGAAGTGATCAACAAGGGTTTGCGCGTGATGGACTCCACCGCAATCACGTTCTGTATGGACAACAAGTTGCCGATCGTCGTGTTCAATCTGCTGCAGAAGGGCAACCTACGCGCGATTCTGCAGGGTGATGAGATAGGTACGCTGGTCGCGTGATCGACGAGACGCTGCTCGAGTCGCTCGAGAAGATGGAAAAAGCCGTCGAGCACGTGCAACACGAGTTCGTCAATGTGCGCACGGGCCGCGCTTCGCCGCACCTCATCGAGAAACTGAACGTCGAGTATTACGGCGCACCAGTGCCGCTACAGCAACTTGCATCGTTTCAAGTTCCAGAAGCACGTCTGCTCGTCGTAAAGCCCCATGACCGCACGGCAATCAGTGCGATCGAGAAGGCGCTCAGCGCCGCCAATCTCGGGGTGAACCCGAGCAACGACGGTCAGGTGATTCGGTTGGCGTTCCCCGCACTCACCGAAGAGCGCCGCAAGGAGTATGTCAAGGTCGTAAAGAACCTTGCCGAAGAAGGTCGCGTCGTTGTGCGTGCGGTACGCCGCGACGCGCGCAAAGCGCTCGAGACGGCCGAGAAAGACAAAGACATCTCCAAAGACGAACTTGAACGCGCCGAAAAAGAACTCGACAAGATGACGCAAGATCACGTTGACATCATCGACAAAGCAGCAGTTCGCAAAGAACAAGAAGTGATGGAGGTCTGACCATGTCTGACGATCGACGCGACGACACTCAACCTGAGCGACGAGACGAGACCCAATCTGACGACACCACGGGGCGCATCCCCGACAGCTCGCTCGATTTCGGTGACGAGTTCGGCGTCGTCAAGTTCGCCGATGCTGATGATTCGCAGCCGGCGATGAGTGTCGACTCGACCGATACGGCGAAGCTGCCGCATTGGAGCGAAGCGCCGACGGGCGAGTCGCCTCGTTTCACCGCCGAACAGCCAGTCACACCACCGACACCGCCGCTGCATTGCGCGCCGCTGAAATTGACGCCAAGGCGATCCTGAAGGGAACGCACTC
>RGSV01000107.1 GCA_010025655.1 Acidimicrobiia bacterium | reverse complement strand
TTGTTCCCGCCGTCGAACCGGACGGATCACCTGAACTCGTCGCCCCAGTCGCGCCGCTATCTACCAGCGCTGCTCGCTCGAAGCGCAGAATCTCGGCCAAGTCAAACCCGCCGATCTCGAGAAAGCGCCGTGTCTCGGCCCAATAGGTCGAGTCGTCAATGTTCTCGCCGTCGTCAGCAAGAACAAGTCCGTTCAGAATCGGACGCACTTCAACCACGTCACTCGACTTAGTTTGTGCTCCAAACTCGCCATCCGTGGTGGTGATTGCCCAGTCGTCATCGCTGGTGCGAATCACTACGACCGAATTCAACGCACCACCGCCCTCTCCACAAAACGGACACTTCGACTGCGAGCGCACGTCGAGTGAGGCGAGATCGATGTCACCGGCGATACCAGTCCACGGGCTTGGGTCTTTCGTGGGTTCCTCGGCAGCGAACGAGAATGACCAGGTGTCGGCAGTGAGATCCATACGCACGTACCTATTGCGACCCGGCCAGTTCGAGTCGTAGACCCGAACGATGGCGACGTCCTGCGTCTCAAAGTCGATGGCGTAGGGCAAGACAGCGTGACCACCACGCGGCGTGTAGAGGCCAAGTACGTATTCGTTGGTGCCTCTCGAGAAACTCTTACCGAGCTCGTTGACGATCTCACGCAATGAACGAGTCGCCCACTGATCGCGTTCTTCCTGCACCTCGGGCAAGAACTGGGTGGCAAAACCCCGCAAAATCTGTCGCGTCACGTCACCCTGATTGACGAGTTCGAACGTCGGCGGAGTCATTTGCCCGTCAAAGCGCAGCGCTGCTTCAACGGCGAGACCCTCGCAGTGTCCGGCCAGCCGTGACTGGTTCACCATGCGGGCCCAGGCAGCGGCTTCGGCGGTCGCCACACAAGGCGTCGTGACACCATCGACGCATGCCTGCTCGCCGAACATTGCGGAGAGGTCGGCGTCGTCAAACACCTCAGGCACCGCCGACGCCGCAAAATTCGGAAACGAATAGCCGTCGGGTGTGGGACGCAACTCGGTGGCAATCGGCACCGTCACTTCTGGCGCTACGTCGCCGCCGCCACCACCTGCACACGACGATGCGACGAGGACAATCGCAACTATCACCTGAACGAGACGCGAGGTGCGGCTCATCTGACGCCTTCCTTAGGCTGCTGCTCGCCCCTTGCCGCGACGCGCGAGCACCGAACCGGCACCGGCCAACACGACGAGAGCGCCGACCAACGCAAGCACCAACGGCAGGCGGTTCGACTGCGGAACCTTCTTCGACACGACGAGCGACGCCGTCTCGGCGACCTTCGTGGGAGCTACGCGGGGTGACAGCACGACGACATCTCGGGTCAACACCACGGGTGCAGAGCCATCGGTCGGTGTGATGGTGACCGTCAGTTGCCGTGCGCCAGGTCGAATCGCTACCACTCCACTGCGCTTCACACCGTCGATCACGGTCGACTGAGAGCCCAGGGTGATTTCAATTGCTGCCTCGTCGACACCGGCTTCATCAAGGAGCAGTTCGACGCACGTCTCATCGCAAACCAACTCACGCAACGTTGAGGGAATGCCGATGCTCACCTCGGTCGGCTGCGATGGTTCTTCCGACGCAGTGGTTGCGTCGTCTGCCGGCGCGGTTGCGTTGTCTACTGGAGTCGTTGCGTCATCTGCTGGCACGGTTGCGTCATCCGATGGGACCTCGTCTGGCACCAGCACCTGAAGTTCCTTCACTGGAAGTACGAACGTTGGAGGATCAGGTTGCAGGTTCGTCGGCGACTCACTAAGCGGCGTTACCACTGGCTCAGTATCGACTGGAGCAGCTGGAACCGTCGTCGAGGTTGACGGCGCAGTAGTCGTCGTCGTGGTCGTTGACTCTTCGGTCGATTCTTCGGTTGACGGCACTGTCGTTGTCGTTGTCGTCGAGGTTGACGGCACCGTGGTCGTCGCCGTTGTCGTTGTCGTCACACCTATGGGATTCTCTTCTTCAATGACGTCGACGACTACGCGACTACCGAATCGCAGAGCGAGCTGATATTCCCGCTCAGCCTCGCAGGTATCGGAATTCTCAAGGTCGTAGGTCGTCGCAAGCAGGGTGTAGATGCCTTCAGGCAGAAAACCGCGCATGCGCGACGAGAGATACCCCGTACCCTCGTCATTTTCACCGCTGTCGTCATCCGTCGAAATCACGTGGCCGCTGGCGTCATACAACTTGAGATATGGGTCAACGTAGTTCGGGCAGTTGTAGTCGTCCCCAAATTGCAGGCTGTTACCGCGGAATTCAAAGAACTCGCCACCGGCGCCAATCTCAATCGAGAACGATTGCGGCGCATCAACTGCCTGGACAATCGGCTCTCGCCACTCGACATCAGAAATCGACTCTTCCTCTTCGTCGTCGTCGACTTCTACGAAGCCTGAACCTCCGCCGTAACGGAGATCGACGGTGCCCCACCATTCGATTGAGCCTTCCCACGGGGTCTCGTCGGGATTGATCTCATACACGATCACGTCGAAGGTTGCTCCGCGAAATTCCTCGGGATCTACGCCTTCGGCATAGAGACCAACCGCACAACCGGCCCATGGCGCCATCACAAACTGAGCGACAATCTCACCCGAAGGTGCTCGAAGCGCCGCGCCGAATTCGCCCTTCGAACAGCCACCTACTTCATCAGTCTCCCCTGTGAGAGTCAATTCAAAGTAGTCGGCGGAGTAGTCGTCAGGAATCGTGAAGCTCAACACCGAGTCAGTCGGGAAGTCGGGGGTGAACCAGCCCGAGAAGTATGGCCCGTCTTCTTCGTCAAAGAACTCTTCCTCTGGGATTTCAACATCAGGAACATAGAACTGGTACTCCAATTCATCCGTACCCAGCTCTCCTCCCCAGGCTCTTACATCAAGCACGACCTCGTTGGTTGCCTTGCTGTAAACGAACACATAGCCGTTTTCGGCGTTCTCAACCGGACCGAAAACCGACGTTTCATCTCCTTCGAAGTAATAAGAGTTTTCCCGGACCGTTGCCATGAACTGAACCTGAAGCGGTCGAGCACAACTAAAGCGTGCACCATTGACGCTTGCTGTTGCCGTGCAGATCACGTAGCCATCGCGTGGTCCGAGGTCGCCTGTACCGCCTTCGCCGCCCGAAACTACTTCGCCCGACTCTTCAACTACTCGTTCGAAACTGCCAGTGAATTTGCTCTCAACGTCGGCAAACGTTTCTTGCTGAAATCTGCCATTCGCCCCGGCTGACTCGCCACCGCCACTTACCGACAACGTCTCGATCAAACGGTCGCCGATGTAGAAGCCGAAGTCATAGCGTGCTGCACCCTCCGACTCCGACCACTTCTGAAACCAATGGAAGTAGCCGTCAACCGAATATCTGAATGCTGAACCAGTAGTTCTCTCTACGAACTGTTCGATTCTCGTTACCGAATTGCATGCCGAAACCTTTAGCCAACCGTCCTCATCAATCACCGAGACCGGGCAATCCTGCAATGTTACGACCACTGCTGGCTCGGTTGGATATGCGACAGACCCAGAAACGGCGACATCGTTACCGACGTACACCTCAAACGTGAAGCCAACTCTGTCGGGGTTGGGCACCGACGCACGGCTGCCATTAGAAACTGTCTGAATATCGCCTGACGCTGCGCCTTCGAAGGTGATCTGAACTGCGGTTGCGGCATCACATGGGTCGACATAGGCGATACCCACATTGAGGTCAAGCCCCGCCGACGCTTCGCACTCAATCAGTTCAGTGGCGGCAGCATCTTCGCCGTCTTCTTCGGCGATCGTCGTCGTCGTCACGAGCGAGGCCTGATCGATGCCGGTGAATGATTGGGTGTCGCCACGTTGCACCGTGCCCGAGGCAATCACGACCCCTGCTCGCGCCACCTGAAAGACATATTGGTCGACTGCACCCACGTTCATGAGGAACACTTCACCGCCAGCCGCAGTTCCAGCACCAAATCCGCCGTCATACTGCACGCGCACCTCGTCGGCATCGGGGCATGTGGTGATGGATGCAAGTTCGGGACGATCAGCATCAAATCCGGCCTGCACGGCACACTCAATCTCGGCGGCAGCCTCGAGATCGGCACACAACGGAGTCTCTCTAATGAGATCCACCTGTGACTGCAGATCGGCTACCAAGGCGACTGCATCGGCTGTCTCGAGCGACGTCGTGGTCTCTTCGCCCGACGACTGATCGGCGACCGCGGTAGTAGTGGTCTCTTCCACCGCAGCGCTTGCGATGGTTGCTGACGCCACATTTGACCAACCTGAATACACGCGATATGTGTCGTTGTCAGCTCGCACCTGAACCTGCACGGTGGCGCCAGGGGCAAAGTTCGGCACCGTCGCCGAGAGGCCGTTCACACGCCAACCAGCGATACTGCGGAATCCATCGGTAGACCAGATGAGGTTGTAGTCCTCAACCGGGGTGTTTGATGCTTCAGGAGCCGTCCACGAGACCGTCACCGAGGTTCCGTCGGCCACCGCCTGAACGTTTGACGGTGGGTTCAGTGTGCGAACCGCAGGTTCAGTCGTGGTGGTCGGTTCGGCGACCGTTGTCGTCGGTGCCACGGTTGTCGATGCGGCAAGTGTCGTCGTTGTCTCAGCCACAGTGGTCGTGACTGCCACCGTTGTCGTTGGTGCGACCGTTGTCGTGATACGAACTGTCGTCGTTGGTGCAGCAGTCGTTGTTGATGCTGCCGTTGTCGTT
>RGSV01000106.1 GCA_010025655.1 Acidimicrobiia bacterium | reverse complement strand
AAGGACGAGATGAGCCCGGGAGTTTTCAAGACCCTGGAGAACTTCGTCTGCGTCATCATGCCCGTGCGGTTGAGCTGAAGGCGCGGCTTCGCGCCGGCATCCGCTCCCAGGCCGAGCACTTCCCCGGTTTCCGTCCACGTGCCGACCCCCACGGTCACCCTCGCGGTGCTGCTCGCGGCGATGACAACAACGCCTGGATCACCGAACGATTCATCAAGCAATACACGACGCTGCACGAGATGGGCTGGGCGCACAGCATCGAAACCTTCAACGATGATGGGGTGCTCGTCGGCGGGTTGTACGGAGTGCGTATCAAACGGTTCTTTGCCGGAGAATCGATGTTTCACCTCGAGCGCGACGCTTCGAAGGTCGCACTCATGGCTTTGGTCGACATCATGCGCTCGGCCGGCATGACATTGCTCGACGCACAGTGGCAAACTCCGCACCTCGAGAGTCTGGGGGGCATCGAAATCCCGCGCGCCGACTATCTCGCGCGCCTCGCTGTGGCGACCGGCTCTCGTAACTGAGGCCTCCTTAGCCTTGATTGCATGACCGACTCGGGCGCCGCACGTCGACGCGACGAGCCGTGGCTGATGCGCACCTATTCGGGTCACTCGTCGGCTGAAGCGTCGAATGCGCTGTATCGCACCAACTTGGCGAAAGGCCAGACGGGCTTGTCGATCGCCTTTGATTTGCCCACCCAGACCGGCTACGACCCCGACCATGTGCTCGCGCGTGGCGAAGTCGGCAAGGTCGGTGTGCCAGTGGCGCACTTGGGCCACATGCGCGCACTGATGCGCGAGATTCCCCCCGGCACGATGAACACTTCGATGACCATCAACGCAACTGCTGCGTGGTTGCTCGCACTGTATGTTGCCAACGCACACGAACAAAGTGTCGCCACTGAAGACCTACGTGGCACGGTGCAAAACGACGTGCTGAAGGAATATCTCTCGCGCGGCACGTTCATCTTTCCGCCGTTGGCGTCGCGACGCATCATCGTCGACATGATCATCTGGTCGCAGAAGAACGCCCCGAAGTGGAACCCGATGAACGTCTGCTCATACCACCTGCAAGAGGTGGGTGCCACGCCGGTGCAGGAAGTGGCATTCTCGCTTGCGAACGCCGTCGATGTGCTCGATGCCGTGCGCGACAGCGGCAAGGTGCCAGATGAGGCGTTCACGCAGGTGTTCGCATCGATGTCGTTCTTCGTCAACGCCGGCATCCGCTTCGTCGAAGAGATGTGCAAGTTGCGCGCAATGGCAGAACTGTGGGAAGAAATCGGTCGCACTCGATATGGCATCACCGACGATCGGGCCTTGCGCTTTCGCTACGGCGTGCAAGTGAATTCTCTCGGGCTCACTGAAGCGCAACCAGAAAACAACGTGCAGCGCATCGTGTTGGAGATGCTCGGAGTCACACTGTCGAAACGAGCTCGCGCACGCAGCGTCCAACTGCCGGCGTGGAACGAAGCCCTCGGTCTACCGCGACCGTGGGATCAGCAGTGGTCGCTACGCATGCAACAGGTGCTCGCGTATGAAACCGATTTGCTCGAGTACGGCGACATCTTTGACGGCTCACACGTGGTCGAACAGCGCACTGCGGAACTACGCGATGCCGCCCGCCGCGAATTCGAGGAGATCCTGTCACTCGGCGGGGCATATGCATCGGTCGACGAGATGAAGCGTCGCTTGGTGGCGTCAATGGCCGAACGTACCCGGCGGATCGAATCAGGTGAGCAGACGGTGGTCGGCGTGAATGCGTATGTTGAGTCGGCATCATCACCGCTCGGGGGCAACGACAGCATCTTGCGCGTCGACCCTGCTGTCGAGAGTGCGCACGTCGCCGACGTGCAACAGTGGCGGGTATCTCGCGACTCGCGCGCCGTCGCTGCCGCGCTGGTTTCCTTGCGCGACGCCGCCCGAGGCGACGGCAATCTCATGGAGGCCTCGATCACGTTGGCGAAAGCTGGCGGCACAACCGGCGAATGGGCAGCAGCACTGCGAGAAATCTTCGGCGAATACCGTGCTCCGACCGGTGTGGGTGGGGCGCGGGCGCCGCATAGCAGTGGTTTGGCCGCCGTGGCTGAACGGTCGGCAACATTGGCCGGCGGACCACCGCGTCTGCTCGTCGCCAAACCTGGTCTCGACGGTCATTCAAGTGGGGCGGAACAGATCGCCATCGCTGCACGCGACGCAGGAATGGAAGTCGTCTACGGCGGTATTCGCCTGACACCACGTCAAATTGCCGAATCGGCGCGTGACGAAGACCCTGACGTCATCGGGTTGTCGATTCTTTCGGGCTCGCACATGGCACTCGTGCCTGAGGTGCTGCGCGAGCTTGACTCACTCGCCGTGCAGGCGCCCGTGGTCGTGGGTGGCATCATCCCCGATGAAGACCGTGATGAGCTCATCTCGGCGGGCGTCGCCGCCGTATATACGCCGAAGGACTACGCCGTCTCGCGCATCATGGATGACATCGTGCAGATCGTTGAGCGTCATCGCGCATCACACCGTGGGTAAACACGCTGCCGAACTACGGCAGCATCGTCGTTGACGGCGCAATCGGCACGAAGCCCGTGGCTGGCGGCATGACGAGCTTGTCACCCGCTTCGACGCGATCAGGGTTCGTGATCCCGTTGAGTTCCATCAGTGCCTTCATGTCGACGGCAAAACTCTGTGCGATGCCGAACAGCGTGTCACCTCGTTGCACCTCATAGACGATGGGTGGTTGATAGACCGTCGTAGTTGACGACGTGGTGGTGGTCGGCACGGTAGTGGAAACGGCCTCGACACCCGAATCGTTGCGTTGGGCGAAGAAAAAAGCGAGCGCACCGCTCAGGATGGTGACTGCCAGCAGCGACCATTGCAGCTTTCCGCGCAAGAACATGGCTTGCAGACTAGGTGCGGTGCCGCCTGATATTCGTGAGTCGCAGACGGTTGTAGCGCGCAACGATGATGCACGGCAGGTTGATGACGAGCCCGAAGACGACATTGGCCGCCAGTAACCAACCGCGGTTCCAGATGAGCATCATTGGCACCAACAGCAAGAGCGTCCAGTGCACTCGTTCAGCGCGTAGTGACTCGGCGGCAAAGCGCTGCAGCGAACCTTCGGCCCGACGCGGAAGGTGGCGCTTGCTGATGCCTCCGAACCAGGTGCCTGCTTCGGGCAAGAGATCTTTCCACACGCGAACTACCAGCCCACGCTCGTAGCGCTGGCGAGTCTCAAATGCCCGCAGCGTGGTGAAAGGTCCGGGTGCAGCAAACCGGCGCCAATCTTGACGGGCGAACACAAAGCCGACAAACGCGCCACCGATCACCCACACCACGCCGTCAATGATCAAAAGTCGCAGGCTCACTGAGCACCGCGCGTCAGCGGCGAGCGTCCATGAACATGCCGCGCAACGCTTGATAGTTCTCGATGCAGTGGCCGGCTCCAAGCACCACTGCTTCGAGCGGTTGCGGTGAGAGTTGCACCGGCACCTTCGTTTCGTATTGCAGTCGCTCGGGCAAGCCGCGTAACAGCGCACCGCCACCGACTAGATAGATGCCGCGCGTCAAGAGGTCTTGTGCCAACTCTGGTGGAGTGATCGCAAGACACTCTTTCACCGAGTCGATCATTCGTGTCACCACGTCATCGAGGGCTTCGCGAATCTCCGCCGCAGTCAGAACGACCGTCTTGGGCAGACCGGTGACGAGGTCGCGGCCGCGAACTTCTGCGTCACGATCATCTGTCATCGGCATCGCGCTACCAATCTGCATCTTGATTTCCTCGGCGGTGCGTTCACCGATTGCTAAGCCATGTTCTTTGCGCACCCAACCTTGAATTGCTTCGTCGAGCGTGAATCCACCGACTCGTTCGGCGCGCAGCGTGACGATGCCACCCAAACTGATGACGGCCGTCTCGGTGGTGCCGCCGCCGATATCGACGACCATGTTGCCCACGGCGTCTTCAATCGGCAGGTCGGCTCCAATCGCGGCAGCCATTGGTTGTTCGAGCAGTTGGGCATCGGCTGCCCCAGCGCGCCGCGTCGCTTCGGTCACGGCGCGACGTTCAACTTCAGTGATCGCCGAGGGCACGCAAATGAGCACCTTGGGGCGGGCAAATCGTGAGACACCTGCCCGCTTCAGAAGCAAACGGATCATCTGCTCAGTGGTCTCGAAGTCAGTGATGGCTCCGCCGCGCAACGGTCGCACCGCGACGATGAAACTCGGGGTTCGCCCGATCATGTCCCAGGCTTCGTGACCGGTTGCGAGCACTTCGTTGGTGCGACGGTTCTTGGCAATCACCGTCGGCTCGTTCATGATGATGCCCTCGCCTTGTTTGTAGACGAGCGTGTTGGCCGTGCCGAGGTCAATGGCGAGGTCGCGTGCCATGGCTAAATCTCACCACGCCGGTCGCGGGCGATACGAATCTGCTCGCGCAGGTGTTCACGCGAATCATCAGACAAAGCCGCCAAGTGGCGACGAAACTGGGCTGCTCCGTCGACTGGTTTGACGCGACGGTCGTCGGTGGCGACGAAGTACGCCAGCAGACCAGCCGAGACGAGCGAGATGGCGGCAAAGATCAAGCTGGCGATCGAGGTTGCAGCGAGCATCGTTGCCGTCAGCGACACCATAGCGAGCATCACTGCGCCGCCCCGTGCGCTGATGTCGCGACATCAGATCGCCCATCGTGAGCAACGACTTCGCGTGGCGCAACGAGCGACGTCGCGTTGGTGCCCCAATCTTCACC
>RGSV01000105.1 GCA_010025655.1 Acidimicrobiia bacterium | reverse complement strand
CCAAGGAGAAGTTTGACAAGGTCGATGCGAGGTTTGAGAGAATCGACCAAAGGTTCGAACAACTGGAGGCAAGGCTCGAAGTCAGATTTGACAAGATTGACGCGAGGTTCGAACAGATGGAAGCGAAACATGATGCAAGGTTCAACAAGATTGACGAGCGGTTCGATGAGCTTGCGTCGATGAAGCGTTACGTGATCACCACCGGCATCGCGATCATCGCCACCATCTGCGCGGCGTGGTCACCGCTGTGGTTTGAGTTGCTGTAGCGCGACGCCGGGCGAGATGCACGGCGCCACGCTCGACACGCGTTCAGACTCCGGGCAGCTGATAGTCCGCAAAACGGTCGCGCAAGGTCTTTTTTGAAAACTTGCCGACCGAGGTCTTTGGCACCTGGTCGATGAACACCACGTCGTCGGGCAACTGCCACTTGGCGAGCTTGGGCGCCAAGAACGCGAGAATCTCTTCTTTGGTCACGGTCTCGCCGTCTTTGGGCACCACGCACGCGAGTGGTCGCTCTGACCACTTCGGGTGCGGCACACCGACGACGGCCGCTTCTTTCACCTTGGGGTGCGACATGAGTTCGTTTTCGATCTCAACTGATGAGATCCACTCACCGCCTGACTTGATGAGGTCTTTCGTGCGATCCACCAACCGAATGCGGCCGGCCGAGTCGACGACCGCAACATCGCCGGTGCGCAACCAACCGTCTTTGGTGAAACTCTCCGCCGAGCGCGGGTCGTTGTAATACGAACTGGCAATCCACGGGCCGGCGCACTGCAACTCGCCGCTCGTCTCACCGTCCCACGGCACCATCGTGGTGGTATCGGGTTCAACCACGCGGAAGTCAACGCCCAACACAATGCGCCCAACCGTCGTGCGCAAGTCGGCCTGCTCTTCGACCGACAGCTGCTGCTCGGTTGAGTTCAGCGTGCACACCGCTGCGATTGGTGACGTTTCCGTCATGCCCCACGCCTGCAGAATCGGCAGACCAATCTCTTTGCGATATGACTCGCTCAATGCCTTCGGAACCGCCGCTCCACCACACACAATTGCGCGCAGCGATGACGTGTCGCGACCCTTCAACTCGGGCAGCACTGCCATCCAAATCGTCGGCACGCCCGCACCGACGGTGACCTTCTCATTCACGATGTGATCAGCGATTGCCTTGCCCGACAAATCGGGGCCGGGCATCACGAGCGTGGCACCAGACGCTGCGGCAGCGTGAGTGAGCCCCCACGCATTCACGTGAAACATCGGCACCACGGGCAACACGACGTCGCTCTCGCGAATGCCAATCGAATCAGCCATCATCTCGGCCATCGTGTGCAAGAAACTCGAGCGGTGTGAATACACGACACCTTTCGGGTTTCCTGTCGTGCCACTCGTGTAACACATGCTCGCTGCCTGGTTCTCGTCATCCACGTGCCAGTCGACGGGTTTGGCGCTAGCGAGCAGCGACTCGTATTCATGCACCTGCACACCTGGCACGCTTGAGGGAACCTCACCCTTGCCGTCATTCATGAACACGAGATGCTTCAGCGTGGTGAACGTCGGCATCAGTGGTTCGAGAATCGACCACAGCGACGTGTCGCAGAAGATCACCTGGTCTTCAGCGTGGTTGACGATGTAGGTGAGTTGTTCGGGGAAAAGTCGGAAGTTCAACGTGTGCAGCACGCGACTCGAACACGGAGCGGCGAAGTACAGCTCAAGGTGGCGGGCGGAATTCCACGCCAGTGTCGCAACACGACCGTGCTTGGCAATCTTCAGTGAATCGAGCACACCACCAAGTTGTCGGGTGCGACCTGCCCACTCGCCGTAGGTGGTCTTCGTCTTGCCCGTCGCCGTGGCAGTGATGATGTGCTTGTCTCGGCTGTACCGCTCGGCACGCTCGAACAAATGCACCAGCGTGAGTTGCGTCGGTTGCATCAAACCTTTCATAGGAATCCTCCCCGTTTGGTCGCAGCCATCGCCGGCTGGCTAGTGCGAAGGGTACTACCGTTCTCGTGTGGCCACCCCACTCGCCCGCCGTTCAGTGTTGGCGGCGACCAGCGGCCTCTTCGTGCTCGGCACCATCGGCTCGAACATCGGCCCGGCGTTGGTCGACGAACGACCCGAGCTGGTGCTGCTGCTGTCGTCGCGCAACCGCAACCTGTTTGGCTCGGTGCCTTATATCGATCTTGCGCCGTATGTATTCATCGGTTTTTTTCGCGTGCTCGCTGCCGCCGTCGCGCTCTATTTCTGCGGACGGTTTTTTGGAGAAAAAGCCGTGCGCTGGCTCGAAGGCCAAGCCGGTGAACCACCACGAATCTATGTGTGGCTCGAACGCGCTGTTGACAAGTTGGGAGTGTGGGCCGTCATCATCTTTCCGGGCAGCAACGTGGTGTGCTTACTCGTCGGGCATCGCGGTATGCCAACTCGCAAGTTCTTGCTCTTCGTCAGTATCGGCATCGCCATCAAGTTGTGGGTCTTGCGTGTGTTCGGGCGCATCTTCGAAGAACAGATTCGCGCGTTTCTCGACTTCATTGATGCCTACCAGTGGTGGATCGTGATCGGGTTGTTTGCGCTCTCGCTCTTGCAGGGCCAGTTGCGCCGGGGGCCGAGTCGCCCCGACTGACACGGTGATCTTTGGCGGCTAAGCGCCTTCATTGGAGTCACCTGACGCATCGTCGTCCGCGCCGTCATCGCCCGTGCCGCCGTCATCGCCCGTGCCGCCGCCAGCGTCGTCGCCAAGCCACCAGCGCATCGCTTCACCCGGAATCTTGAGGCGGTCGATTTCCGAAAGGTCGGTGCTACCTGATGCCACGTGACCTTGAATGAGTGACATTGCAAACCAGAACAACAAGATTTGCATCATGATGTCGTCTTCGCTGGTGGCGCGTTCGAACTCGATGAGCTGTACTCCGCGCACCACGAAGCCGTACTCACACGTCATTGGCACGTCGTAGTCGTCGTACACCACCGAGAACGTCGCAAAGTACGGGAACTCATTCCAGCGGTCGCAGGCCCGATGCGGAGCGCTCTCGATGAATACCCACGATCGGCAGATGACATCTGAGTAGAACTCTTGGGGGCTTCCAAACGTGAGTTGCATCGACTCATTGCCGCGCTCGAGGTCAATGACTACGCCGTCGTCATCTTGCGAGAGTGTGGCCGCCGCACCCCACTTGAGGGCGAGGTCGGCGATTTCCTGGGCGGTGTACAGCGTGCGAGCCGGGTTGGGTTGGTCGGTCATTGTGGGTTTCCTTTCTTCTGTTTCTTCATGTCGATGTGACGGCGGCTGTGACGGGCCTTGTTGTTGCAGATCGGAGCGTGAATCACGCGAACGTGCAGGGTGATGCCGTTGTCGCAGTCGGGGCACTGCCAGCGCTGGGTGAAGCGTGGAGCCGGCTCGTTGAGTGCAGCATCCGGCTCGGTGGATACGCCGGGCTCGGCGGTTGCGTCGAGCTCGGCGGCTGCCGGGTCGATCGCGGTGAGTGTGGTGGTGTCTGTTTCGTTGAACATGGGGCAGCACTATGAGGTAACGGTGTGCGACATTGCAACTACCCCGCCGACTTGGTGCCTCCTACTACGTAGGAGGCACCAAAAATTTTTTTGCAGCGCGTGCGCTTACGTGTGCGTAGAGAGGTGCCGCACCCCGAGGTTCGCGGGTGCGCTTGGCGCGGTACACACCCATGTGCGAGACTGCTCGCCATGGCAACCACCAAACTCGGCGGCAACCCCGTCAACACCAGCGGGTCGCTACCCGCTACCAACTCCCCCACTCCTGCATTCACACTCGTGAAAGACGATCTCTCTGAAGTGACCAACGCGAGTCTCGCGGGCAAGCGGGTGGTGCTGAACATCTTCCCCTCGGTTGACACACCTACCTGTGCCAAGAGCGTGCGCAAGTTCAACGAGCTCGCAGCATCGATGAACAACACCGTCGTGCTCTGCGTGTCTGCCGACCTGCCGTTCGCTCAGAAGCGCTTCTGCGGCGCAGAGGGCATCACCAACGTGCAGAACGCATCGTCGTTTCGCACCGACTTCGGCAAGGTGTACGGACTCAACATCGTCGATGGTGTGCTGAAGGGTCTGCTTGCTCGCGCCGTCGTGGTGCTTGACGAGACCGGCAAGGTGAAGCACACCGAGCTGGTCGATGAGATCGCCAACGAGCCGAACTACGACGCCGCGCTCGCAGCGTTGAAGTAGAGAGGCGTGCGCCGCTCGCAGCGTTGAAGTAGGTCTGCGCTACCCGCGCAGGTGCGCGGTTTCGTTCAGCGTCGAAAGCGAGCGCAAACCCTCGCGCGACGCCACCACGCGGTGAATCGACGTGTACTGCGGATAAAAGAAACCGAGTTGCGTCTGAATGCCCAAGATGTGCGCAAGGTACTGGTTGATCACACCGCCGTGGCACACCGCAACAACTCGCGCACCTGGGTGTCGATCAATCATTCGCTCGCAGGCCGCAACCACTCGCTTGCGAAACAGGTCGGGGTGATCATGGCCTTCTTCCCACTCGCCGCGCACCATGCGCAACCAGCGCGGGTCGTTGGTACCGCGCAACTCTTCAATCGGCACGTATTCGTTTGAGTTGCGGTCGAACTCGCTGATGTCGTCATCGATGACCGGCGTGAGTCCGAGGCGTGCGGCCAGAGGTGCCGCGGTTTCTCGCGCACGCCTCAGTGGGCTCACATACAGCGCAGCAATGTCTTCACTCGCCAGATAGTCCGCGAGGCGTTCGGCTTGACGCACGCCATCGG
>RGSV01000104.1 GCA_010025655.1 Acidimicrobiia bacterium | reverse complement strand
TCGACACGCGCCGCAACACGGCATTGATGCGCGCGACGAGCTCGCGCGGCGAAAACGGCTTCGTGATGTAGTCGTCTGCCCCACCCTCGAGCCCCGCGACCTTGTCGCCTTCTTCGGCGCGCGCCGTGAGCATGATCACCGGCAAGTCGCGATATTCCGGCTCGCGCTTCAACTGGCGCGTGAATTCCAGCCCACTCTGATCGGGCAACATCCAATCGACGATCGCGAGGTCCGGACGCGCATCGACCAACGCCGCACGGCCGTCGCGACAGTTTTCGGCTTCGATGATCGTGAACCCGGCACGACGCAGCGCGACGACAGTTGGTAGGTCATTGCCGCCGAGCAATTCGCGAGCATCGCCACGTAACGTGCGCGAACGCAGCATCGCGATGCGCACTTTGTCGAGTGGCGTGCCGATCGGGGCGCGCAAGGTAGACACGAACGTGCGTGGCGCACGAAACGGATCACCCACCACATACGACCGACCGCGATGCATCACGAGCGCTCCTGGGTCGAAGGTGTGCACGTCGAGCGCATCAAGGTCGACCTGTCGCCGCAACTCGGGATACGCCGTGAGCAAGATCTGAAAACCACGGTCGAGCCGGAAACCATCGACGATGTCGGTGCGCACACGACCGCCCACGTCGTCCTGTGCTTCGAGCACCGCCACCGAAAACGATTTGGCGTGCAGGTGTTTGGCAGCAGCCAGCCCCGCCACGCCAGCACCGACGACGACTACGTCTACTCGTGCCGGCAGCAGGCTCATGAGGCTTTCGCGGTCATCGTGTTCGGCTCGTCATCACGCGTGACGCGCCGTTACCGCTTGAG
Organism: Acidimicrobiia bacterium; assembly: GCA_010025655.1. GTDB lineage: Bacteria > Actinomycetota > Acidimicrobiia > Acidimicrobiales > Ilumatobacteraceae > F1-60-MAGs027. Next base: position 3,913 of record RGSV01000104.1, on the reverse strand, counting down.
AAGTGCGCGGAGGGCGATTTCGAGTGTCGGGTGCGCAAACTGAAAGCCGGCACCAGACAACACGCGAGGGATTACCCGCTGACCGGTGAACAACAACGCGTCGGCGAGTTCGCCACCGAGCAAGAGCTTCGGCCCAAATGATGGCACCGGCAATATCGCGGGACGTCGCAAGATGCTGCCGAGCACTCGTGCAAACTCTGCATTCGTCACCGCCGCTGGGGCAGTGAGGTTCACTGCTCCTGAGATGTTGCTCGTCAGCAAGTGGGTAATCGCAGCAACTTCATCATCGATGGAGATCCAGCTCTGCCACTGATCACCGCGACCGAATTTTCCGCCGAGGCCAAGTTGAAACAGTGGCAACTGTTTCTTTAGGGCTCCACCTTTGGGCGAGAGCACGATTCCGGTGCGCAAGAATACGGTGCGAGTGCCCGCGTTGGTGGCTGCGGCCTCCCACTGCTTGCACACATCGGCCAAGAAACCGTCGCCGTGGGCCGATGATTCGTCAAGCGTTTCGTCACCACGTGCGCCGTAAATGCCGATTGCCGAGCCCGAGAGAAATACGCCGGGTCGCTTGGCAGCACCCGCAATCACTGAGGCGAGCAGTTTCGTGCTCTGCACACGGCTATCGAGAATCTCGCGCTTGTACGAATTCGACCAGCGTTTGTCGCCGATACCAGCACCCGAGAGATGAATGACCGCATCGGCTCCGTCAATTACTGATGCATCGATCTCGCCGCGCTGCGGGTTCCACTGCGACTCGTTGGCGGTTGCAGAGCGACGCACGAGTCGTGTGACGTGGTGACCGGCCGCCGTGAGATGGGGAACCAGGGCTGAACCAATGAGACCACTCGCACCAGAAACGACGATTCGCATGTCGTCAGGCTAGGCGCGTGCAGTGAAGCAAGAGACGCGCGGCATCGCACGATTACGCGGGGACTAGACCTCTGCGCCGTCAGGAATAACGATCGGAATCGATGTCACCACCGTGTTGGGACGGAAGAGCAAGCGCGCCTTGATGGCGAGTGCCGACTGGTTGTGCAACCACTGCGAACGCAGGCTGGTGACGAATTCAGGAATCACGACAGTGACGATGTCGTCGGGCTGCATGCCGTCGAGCCGCTCGACTTCCTCGAGCACCTTGTCGGTGAGATTGCGGTAATCGTCTACTGGGGCTTCGAGATCGACGCCAGGGAAGCGCTTGTTCCATTCCGCAATCAGCTCCTCGCTCTCTGCACTTGATCCGACGATGCTGAGAGCAATCAACCGATCGGGCCGCAGACTCTGCGCGTACTTGATTGCTTGAACGACACCGGCGTTGATTGAACCCACCAGCACCACCACGAAGTGCGTGCGAAATGCGGGCGTCGACTGCTCTGCGACGGCGAGGAACTTCTTCACGCGCACGTAGTGACGATTGACGCCCGTGAACATGAAGATCATCGAGGGAATCACGACTGCCGGAATCCACGCGCCGTCGGTGAACTTGACGATGACAACAGCCATCGCAACAGCAAACGTGGTGAGCGCGCCAACGCCAGTGAAAAAAGCCTTGAGCGGCCAAGACTTCTCTTTGCGTCGCACGAGGCGAACGAACATTCCCGTTTGGCTAATGGTGAAACCCGTGAAGACGCCGACCGCATAGAGCGGAATCAGCGCATTGACGATGCCGCCGAATGCCGCTACCAAGACGGATGCCGCGATGCCGAGGAAGATGATGCCGTTGCTGAACACGAGGCGATCGCCACGGTTGGCGAATTGTCGCGGCAGATAGCTGTCTTTGGCAATCACTGACGACAGTCGCGGGAAGTCGGCATAGGCCGTATTCGCAGCAAGTATCAAAATGCCAAACGTTGCGAATTGGGTGATGAAGAAGAAGAGATTGCGACCCCCGTACACCTGCTCAGCCATCTGGGCGAGCACAGTGTCTTTGATCTGGCCCTCGTGGTCTTTCAACGGCTCGAGGTGCTGAGCGAGCACGCTGAGACCAAAGAACGAGACGCCGAGGATTACGGCCATCATGATCAGCGTTTGTGCGGCGTTGCGTGGTTCTGGCTTTTCGAAGGCCGGCACACCGTCGGCCACCGCCTCGATGCCCGTCAGGGCGACTGCACCCGACGAGAACGCTTTCAAGAAATAGAACAGCGTCAACGCTTTCTGCCCCTCGAGTAGTTCTTGCTCAACTGGGCCAGTGTGGGCGATCGGACCGAGATCTTGAAAATACACGCGGTACAGCCCCACGAGAATGAGTGCAGCGAGACTCAGAATGTAGAGGTAAGTCGGTGGTGCGAACAGGGCACCCGATTCACGAAGTCCACGCAGGTTGGCCAGCGTGATGAGCGCGATGAATCCGACGCAGAGCCACACGCGGTACGGGGCTAAGCCGTTGAATGCCGAAATGATTGCCGCTACACCACCAGCCACCGACACTGCAACAGTGAGGATGTAGTCGACCAGCATCGAAGCACCCGACACAAGAGATGGATACTTGCCGAGGTTGTCTTTGGCGACGATGTAACTACCACCACCATGGGGATAGGCGTGAATCGTTTGTCGGTAACTGTTGACGACGATTGCCAACAGAATCACCACCATGATGGCGATCGGCACGAGATTGTCGAATGCTGCGGTACCAATGACTGCCATCGTCAAAAAGACGATGAGAATCTCCTCAGTTGCATACGCCGTACTCGAGATGGCGTCGCTGGCAAAGACCGGAAGTGCGACCCGCTTCTTCAGGCGGTTGTGAGCGTCGTGCTCAGATGCGATCGGGTCACCGATAAGGCGACCCTTCCAACGTGCCAGTGCCGTGCGGCGGTCGATGTTCTTTGGTGCCATATGACGCCTCTATGCGCTACGGCCATGAAAATTGCCGCGGGTACGATGGTAGTTCGTGCACGTCGTAATCGTTGGTTGCGGGCGTGTCGGCTCAACACTGGCGCGCGAGTTGTGCGCACTCGGCAACACCGTCGCAGTGGTCGATCGCAAGGCTGACGCATTCTTGCGGCTGGGGGATGACTTCGCAGGTCAAACCATCGTCGGAATCGGTTTCGATCCAGACGTGCTCATGGCAGCAGGTATCGAGAAGGCATCGGCGCTCGCAGCGGTGACCAATGGCGACAATTCCAACATCATGATTGCCCGGGTTGGTCGTGAACGGTTCGGCATCGAACGAGTCGTTGCGCGCATTTATGACCCAAAGCGCTCAGAGATCTACGAGCGACTCGGTATTGCAACCGTTGCGACGGTGAAATGGACCGCTGAACGCATCATGCGACGCATCGTGCCAGAGAGCCCGGCAGTTGAGTGGACCGATCCAAGTGCCGAACTTGTGTTGGTTGAGCGCGCGGTGCCGGCATCGTGGGTCGGTGTGCGCTCGCCGCGCCTCGGAGATGGCCCCTCACGGGTGGTTGGCGTGCGACGTTACGGAAAGGCGATGCTGTCGTCGCCCGATGTGCTGCTGCAAGAAGGCGATGTCGCATATCTCGCCGTCGCCAATGCCAACATCGCCGCCCTCGATGAGTTCTTGGCGAAAGGTCCGGTCGAAGAATAATGAAAGTGATCATCGCTGGCGGCGGCAGTGTCGGGCGCTTTACTGCGCGCGAGATGGTTGCGGCGGGTCACACCGTGACGATTATCGATAATGATCGAGCAACCCTGCGTGAATACCAGTCGCGCGAAGAGTCAGCGGGCATCGAGTGGCATTTTGGCGATGCATGCGACTATTCGGTGCTCGACACCGTGGGTGTTCGCGAGGCTGATGTCGTCGCGTCGGTGACCGGAGACGACGAAGACAATCTCGTCGTGTCGCTGCTTGCCAAGCAAGAGTTCGGCGTGCCCCGCGTAGTGGCACGCGTCAATAATCCGAAGAACTATTGGATGTTCAACCAGATGTGGGGCGTTGACGTATCGGTGT
>RGSV01000103.1 GCA_010025655.1 Acidimicrobiia bacterium | reverse complement strand
GGTCTTATCGCCGACTATGTGTCGCTCGAATGGTCGATGGCATACGGCGGCGTCACCTGTTTTGGTTGCGTTGCGCTCCTCGCCTGGTGGTGGCGGTAGTTTCGCCCCATGGTCGCATCAATCATCTGGTTTCGCCGCGACCTGCGACTCGCTGATCATCCAGCGCTCACCGCTGCTCTCGCACACGGGGTGACCACACCGCTCTTCGTGCTTGATCCGCTTTTCGTGCAGCGCTCTGGTGCGGCGCGACTCGGCTTCTTGTATCGCAACATACGTGCTCTTGATGCATCGATGAATCGCGCCATCGTCGTGCGTCACGGCGATCCGCTCGACATCGTGCCGCGTTTCGCCAAAGAAGTAGGTGCCGACACCGTGTTCGTCAGCGAAGACTTCGGCCCGTATGGCGCCAAGCGCGACAGCGAGGTCGCGAAGCGTCTCGCTGCGCAAGGCGTGCGGCTCGAGCGCGTCGGCTCGCCGTATGCAGTGAACCCGGGTGTGGTGCGTAAGAACGACGGCACACCGTTTGCGGTGTTCACCCCGTTTTCGCGTGGGTGGATGTCGGTGGGCTGGCAACAGCCGCTTCCTGCACCAACCAACATGAACCTGCGCGGAGCCCCCGACGTGAAATGCGACGGCATACCGAAAGAGCCTGAGTGTGGCGCCACGTTGCCCGCCGGTGGCGAAGAAGCCGCATGGGCGCGGTGGGAACACTTCGCCAGCGACGCACTGAGTCGCTACAAAGAAGAACGCAACAACCCCGACCGCGATGGCTGCAGCATGCTCTCGCCGTATCTGCGCTTCGGTGTGCTGCACCCGCGTCAGTTGCTCGCCGAGTTGCGCCCCGACAAGAACCACGACCACTACCGCAGCGAACTGGGTTGGCGCGAGTTCTATGCCGACGTGTTGCACCACCAACCGCGCACCGCGTGGGAGAACTTGCAGTTGAAGATGAAGGCGATGCCCGTCGACACCGATGACCGCGCCAAGCAGCGCTTCGCCGCGTGGTGCGCCGGCAAGACGGGGTATCCGATCGTTGATGCAGGTATGCGCCAGATGCTTGCCACCGGGTGGATGCACAACCGCGTGCGCATGATCGTGGCGAGTTTCCTCGTCAAAGACCTGCACCTGCCGTGGCAGTGGGGTGCCAAGTTCTTCATGAAACATCTCGTCGACGGTGATATCGCATCGAACAACCATGGCTGGCAGTGGACCGCCGGCACCGGCACCGATGCTGCGCCGTACTTCCGCATTTTCAACCCGGCCATGCAGGCCGAGAAGTTCGACCCGAATGGCGTCTATGTGCGCACGTGGCTGCCCGAGTTGGCGAGCGTGCCCGACAAGTTCGTGCACACGCCGAGCGAAAGCCCGACGGGTGTGCCAAACGACTACGTCGCGCCGATCGTCAACCACGGTGAAGAACGTGACGAGGCGTTGCGTCGCTACAAGGTCGTCACCGGCAAATAGCACGCCGTTCGCGAGTCGCGGCGCACACTCGCGAGCCGCGGCGCACACTCGCGAGTCGCGCGCTCAGTAGCCTTGGAGAGAACCAACATGCCGACGAGTGGTGCCGACGACCGCAAAATTGCCATCTTGCGCAGGGTGATCGAGCATTATGTGTCGACGGGGCAGCCCGTCGGTTCGAGCCATATCGCTGCGTTACCCGGTATCTCGGTGTCGGCTGCCACCATCCGCAATGACATGGCTGCACTCGAGGCAGAGGGATATCTCGCTCAGCCGCACACCTCGGCGGGCCGTGTGCCAACCGACAAGGGCTATCGCCTCTACGTCGACCATCTCACCTCGACGGATGTCGCCAAGGCAGGCCGTTTTGATGCCGTTCAGCGTCAGCAACTCGGCGATTTCTTCGATACTGCGCACTTTCGATTAGAAGAAACGCTGCACCGCACGTCGCTGTTGCTCTCGCAACTCACCAACTACACCGCGGTCGTCACCGGCCCCGCTGCCGACGAAGCCCAGGTGCGCTCGGTGCAGGTCGTGGCGCTCAACGATCGCATCGGCACCGTTGTGGCAGTGCTCTCGAGTGGTGAGGTCGTCAATGAGCCGATCGAGTTCGATCAAGTTCCGACCGAAGCTCAGATCTCGCGCGCAACCGAGCGCCTGCGCGCAGCGTTCATCGGTAAGACGCTGTCATCAGTGTCGTTCGCGGCCCGCAGCGATGCATCTTCGGATTCGGCCGCCGAACATCTGGCAGCACAAGCCGCCCGCGCCCTCGGCGCCGGCAGCGCGCGCGAGACCGTGTTTGTCGGCGGCACCGCCAGCCTCACTCGCGCTTTTGACGCAGTCGAGGTAGTGCGCTCAGTGCTCGAAGCACTCGAACAGCAATATGTGGTGGTGTCGCTCGTGCGCGACATGTTGAATCGTGGTGTAAGCGTTGCAATCGGTGCCGAACACGGTGTTGAGCCACTGAGCGCGTGCTCGGTGGTGCTTGCTCCGCTGGTTCGCGACGGCGAGACGGTGGGCAGTGTCGGCGTGTTGGGGCCCACGCGCATGAATTATCCCGCGGCGTTGGCAACGGTCGAAGTGGTGAGCGATCGTCTTGGCCGGCGCCTCACTGAAGGCTGACGCACCATGACAAGCGAAGACTGAGCGACGATGGCTACCGACTTCTACGAGTTGCTCGAAGTCGCGCGTGGTGCATCGCCCGACGAAATCAAGCGTGCCTATCGCAAGCTTGCGCGCGAGTTGCATCCAGACAAGAACCCGGGCAATAAAGAAGCCGAAGAGCGGTTCAAGCAAGTGTCGCGTGCCTACGAAGTGTTGAGTGACCCTGAGTCGCGTGCCCGCTATGACCAATTCGGCGAAGCGGGCATCAGCGGCAACGGCGGGGGCGGCGACCCGTTCGCGGGCGGGTTTGGCGACATCATCAACGCATTCTTCGGTGGCGGTTCGCCGTTCGGCGGTGGTGATGCGGCTGCGGGGCCACCGCGCGGGCAAGATCTCGAAGTCGTCGTCGATGTTCCGTTCGAAGAAGCGGTGTTCGGCTCAGAGCGCGAGGTGCGTGTGCGCACGGCTGTGCGCTGCGACGACTGCGATGGCTCGGGTGCCGCCCGCGGCACTGTGCCACAAACCTGCACCAACTGCAACGGCACGGGTCGCGAACGTCGGGTGCGTCAGAGCATGCTCGGTCAGATGGTCACGACTACTGCCTGCGGTCGTTGCGGTGGCGCTGGTCAGCAGATCGCATCGCCGTGTGCAACGTGTCGCGGTGAAGGTCGCGTGGTGAAAGAGGTATCAATCACCGTTGAGATTCCTGCCGGCATCGATAGCGGCCAGACGCTTCGACTTACTGGTCGTGGCGCCGTCGGCCCGCGCGGGGGAGACAAAGGTGACCTCTATGTGCACCTGCGTGTGGCTCCGCATGAGCGCTGGCGTCGTGAAGAATTCGATCTCGTCACCGATGTTGCTTTGTCGATTGCACAGGCTGCACTCGGCACCGAACTCGACCTCGACACCCTCGATGGAGTGGAGCATCTCGTGGTGCCTGCGGGTGTGCAATACGGCCATGAGTTCACGTTGCGAGGTCGCGGGGTGCCGCGGCTCACCTCCAGCGGTCGCGCGCGTGGGCGTGGCGATCTGCGCGCCCGAGTCATCATTGAAGTGCCGACCAAGATGTCGTCGCAAGAGCGCGACCTTTTGCGCAAGTGGGCCGAGCTGCGTGGTGAGACGGTGACCAGTGACGAAGGCTTGGTGGCGAAAATCAAGTCGGCGTTTTCGTGACGATCGCCTTGCGCGATTCCGTCGCTCACGTATTCGTCGACGACCTCACCGCGCCGACGTTGAGCGACGACGACCAGCATCACCTGGCGCGTGTCTTGCGTGTGCGCGACGGCGAATCGGTTTCGGCCAGCGACGGTCGAGGTGGCTGGCGCCTGTGCCAGTGGCGTGATGGTGGGCTTCATGGTGAGAGCGACGTGCACCACGTGGCTGCGCCAACGCCGCGAGTTGGCGTCGCCTTCGTGCCAGTGAAAGGCGATCGCCCCGAGTGGGCCGTGCAAAAACTTACTGAGATTGGCATCGACGACATCGTCGTGCTCGCCCCAACTCGTCGTGCGGTGGTGCGTTGGGGCGACGACAAACATCTACGCAAACTGCAGGTGGTGGCGCGCGAAGCAGCGATGCAGTCGCGACGAGTGTGGTTGCCGACCGTCACCGGCCCGGTGTCGCTCGCCGAGGTGTGCGCTCGACCCGGTGCTGCGGTTGCCGACCCAGCGGGCGAACCGCTCGACGCCGAGCCACTCAACGCCGCCGCCCGCGACGCCAGCGCGCCAAGCCCCGCCACGTCGCTCATCATCATCGGCCCCGAAGGCGGTTTCGACGCCGATGAGCTCACGCCATCGGTGCGCCGAGTCTCGCTGGGTGACACGATTCTGCGCGCTGAGACTGCCACACTGGTGGCGGCGACACTGCTCGCCACTCTGCGCAACCGCATGAAAGGCCCGCAATGAGCGAACTCGACGACGAAGTTGGTTCGGCGTATTCGCGGTTGGTGGGCGAGCGTCTGCGATCTATTCGTCTGCAAAAGAACATGTCGCTCGGCGACGTCGAACAGCGGTCGAATCAAGAGTTCAAGGCGTCGGTACTCGGGGCCTATGAACGCGGCGAGCGACACAGGGCCCGTGATGGTCGGCAACCACACTCGTCGCGACTGCATCGCTGCTTCGCGCGCCACCACCTGCAGCTTGCGCAGATGTTTGTCATCGCCCCAGCGCACCACCGCTCGGCGAGTTGGGGCAAGCACGATGATGTCGTCGACGCCAATCTCGGTGAGTTTTTGCACGGCCCACTCGGGGCGATCGCCTTTCACTGGCACGAAGGCGAC
>RGSV01000102.1 GCA_010025655.1 Acidimicrobiia bacterium | reverse complement strand
GACTTGGTCGTCTACATCAAGGTTGACCTTGCTGCCGTGCGCAAACGACTGCTGAAGCGCGACACCGATCGATTCGAGCGCGAAAATGACGAATTCTTCACTCGTGTGATACACGGCTTCGACGAACTTGCAAAGCGCGAGCCAGAACGCTGGTTGATTGTTGACGGCACCCCACCAAAAGATGAACTTGAGCTGATCATTCGAAACGCGGTGACACAACGGCTGGGTCTGGCATGAGTCGAGGAGCGTTGCTGCCATGAGCGTGTGGGATCGCGTGCTTGGCCAAGAGAGTGCAGTAGCCACGCTGCGCGCGCTCGCCGAACGCCCGACTCATGCATATCTCTTCGTTGGCCCCGAAGGGGCGGGAAAAGAAACTGCCGCGCGGTCATTCGCCGCACATCTCGTCACAGGCTCTGACAACTCAACATCGCGAGCGGCTGATCTCATCTTGCGTGGTGCCTATGCCGACGTTGCCGAGATCTTGCGCGAGGGTGCAGCCATTGATCGTGATGAGGCTCAGGCAATTGTCGAGCAATCGGTGCTGACACCAACCGAGGGAGATCTACGCGTGGTCATCGTGCACGAGGTGCACCTCATGCGCGACACGGCGGCCGCACGACTGTTGAAGACCTTCGAAGAACCCTACGACCGTTTGGTGTTCATCTTGCTCGCCGAACAACTCGTGCCAGCTCTGGAGACCATTGCATCGCGATGCGTCGTCGTGCAGTTTCCCGCACTCGCCGAAGCGACAATCAGCGAGCAATTGCGTAGCGAAGGTGTCGGTGCCGAGACGGCCGTGCGGGTCGCGCGTTCGGCAGCGGGCAGCATTGACCGAGCCCGCATCTTGCTTGACGATCCAGCGTTGGCCGAGCGACAAGCGGCGTTTGCTGAGGTGCCGTATCAACTCGACGGCAGTGGCGCGGCAGTGGCCAAGGCAGTGGAGACGGTGAACTCGTTGCTCGAACGCGCCGCAGAGCCATTATTGGCTCGGCACGAGGCCGAACTCGAGGCCCTGGAAGCCCGCGTGAAGATGCTTGGTGAGCGCGGTAGTGGTCGGCGAACCCTCGCCGATGCCCATAAGCGCCAGATACGCAAGTTCAAGACGGATGAACTTCGTGAAGGGTTGCGTCTCGTCGTTGCTGAATATCACAAGGTGGTCACACGGCTCTTGCCCGACGTTGATCCAGCTATCTACGAACAGGCGATTCATGACGTGCATGACGCCATCGGTGCACTTTCACTGAACGTAAATGAAACGCTGCTCCTGCACTCGCTCTTCGCGCGATGCCCATCTCTACACATGATTGCTGGCCGTCGCGACCTCATTGATGTGTGAGGCACTCACGCCAATGACTCAACTCCACTGGTGGACCAAGTGAAGATTGGCGTCTTGGTCGTGGCTTATGAAGCGAGTGCGACACTCGAGGCTGTTCTTGCACGTATTCCGCCTGACTTTCGCGACAGAATCACCACGATTCTTGTATGTGATGACGCAAGCACAGACGACACCTACCAAGTAGGTATGCGCGTGAAGGCCTCACGCCCCGATCTGCCGCTCGAGGTGATTCGTCGACCAGTCAACCTCGGGTACGGGGGCAACCAGAAGGCTGGCTACCGCTGGATGATTGATCACGAACTCGACGTCGTCGTGTTGCTGCACGGTGACGGGCAATACGCACCCGAACATCTCGAACGAATGGTCGCGCCGATTCTCGCAGGTGACGCCGATGTGGTCTTTGGCTCACGCATGCTCGAGCGAGGTGCAGCATTGCGCGGTGGCATGCCGAAGTACAAGTACGTCGGCAACAAGATCCTTACCTTCATGCAAAACCGACTGGCCGGAGTCGCTCTGAGTGAATGGCACAGTGGTTATCGCGCGTACTCCGTGGCTGCACTCTCTGGAGTCGGCTTCGAACTCAACTCTGATTACTACGACTTCGACACCCAAATCATCTTGCAGATGATTGCAACCTCGCAGCGCATCGTCGAAATTCCGATCCCAACGTTTTATGGCGACGAGCTCTCGCGGGTCAACGGCATCCGTTATGGCTGGCGTATTCTCAAACACACCCTGCGATGGCGACGTTCCAGCTAACCAAACGACCCGAGGTGCTCGTCGGGCTCGCTGCAATGTTGCCGAGTCTCGTCGGCAATCGCAGTGGCATCGGCCTGAGTTGGGACTCAACTGACTACATCGCGGTCGGGCTCTCGATGGCGGCAGGTCGTGGTGCGCTCGACGTAACCGGAGTGCCGATGGTAATTCGACCGCCAGGCCTCTCTGCCTTTGTCACCGTTGGTGACTGGCTGACGCTCTCACCCGACTGGACTTTGCGCCTCGTCAATGCGGTCGCGATGTTCGTCATCGTGTGGTGCACTCATCGACTCTTGGTTCGTGCTCAGGTTCGTGCTGTGTCATTGTGGCTCGGTGTCGCGCTGGTCGCACTGAGTCCGACCCTGCTCGACATCTTTACGATGGCGTGGTCTGAGCCACCGTTTCTCGCGCTGCTGATGATCGCGCTAGTGATCGCTACACGCGAGCGAACTTGGCCGTGGGAGCTCGTCCTTGCAGGTTTGTTCACCGCACTCTTCTTCGTGCGCTATGTCGGCCCCTTCTATGCCGCACCACTTGCGCTCGTTGCGGCGCTTGTGCAGGTGCGCAAGAGCGGTGTGCTGCTCGCCTTCTTCCGCTCAGGCACTGCACTGGCCGTGTCGATGGTTGCGCCATGGCTCTGGCTGATGCGCAACAAAGAGATCAGTGGATATTTGACGGGCTATCGCGAACCTGGCGGGGGAACCTTGCTTGATCCGCTGCGCACGATGACGGGAACGCTCGGCAGTTGGCTGATTGCGCGGCCGCCGCTGAACGGCAACGGTGGTATCTACCTCAACTGGGCAGATTTCTCTGGCTACATGAAGTTTGCTGGCGTGCTCATGTGGATGGTGCTCATCGGGTTGAGTATCTGGTTCTTCTTCTCGCAGCGTGATGCTTCACCACGTGTTGTCATCGTCGCAGCGTGTCTCTGGGTGTTTGTCTTCTACTCGTCTTTTTCGGTGTACCGCTTCGTCTACAACGAGATGGGGCCTCTTGACTCACGAATGATGAGTGGTGTCTATGTGCCACTGATCATCGTCCTGGTTGTCACTCTTGACCACCTCGCATCTTCGGTACTAGTGGCACGGGTCGCAGTTGCGATCGCACTGCTGGTCGGTGCTTGGCATGCGACCACGATGGTGCGCGACAGCATTCGATACGGCGAGAGTGGTCGCCACTGGGGAACCGAGTTCCATCGAGAAGTGCCCATCCATACCTTTGCTCGCGACTTACCAGAGTCGGCAGCTCTCTTCAGCAATGAGCCGCAGAGTTTGTTCGCCGCCACGTTCCACTGGCCGATTCGCAACCAATACCAGTACAGTCAGCCAACACTTGTTGACTGCGATCGGCGTTATTTTGTCTGGTTCAATCAGTCGTTCTTGCCGGATGGCAAACCAGTAGGCGGCACTGTCGTCTACGAAGATTCGTGGGGCCAGGTCATCGACCTCGATCGTTGTGACACTGACATCGGGCGCTTCTGGCCCTAAATTGAGTAGCGATGCACTTCTTGTTTGAGATTGAAGGGTTCAACGCTCTAGATCATCTCACTCCGGTCGCATCAGAGCTGCTAAGGCGGGGAAACTCTGTCACCTTTGTTCAGATTGGCACGTGGTCCATAGAGAACGACCCGCGAACTGAATTCTTGCGCCGATTTTCGGCGTTCGAAACCACATCATTAGAACAGATCACAACCCCTCGTCAACGCTGGATCTTCAAACGGCTCTCTCAGATTTTCTTTGGGAAACTCAAGAAAGCTTTCATGGATGACGGTTTGCGCCTCAAACTTCTTGAGTGCTGTAGTGGTGTATTGGGGGTGTTTCGCTTCACTGATTTTAGGATTCCTGATGTCGCAATTTCAGGGTGGGGAGATCCGAACTCATTTCTCATGGTCTACGGCCGACGAAACGGCGCCAAACTTGTTTCGCTGCCCCACGGATACCCGTGTCTCAAGAATTCAGACTTCAATCCACAAATCAGAGAAATAATCCGCAACACTGGGCGGAGTCCTGACTTCTCACTTCGAAATCACTTCGACGTTTATGTGGTAGCTACGGAGAGAAATCGGCGCCTACTCCTAACTTGGTCAATAGCACCAGACGTGGTTGAGGTCTGGGGGAATGCTCGCTTCTGCCCCGAGTGGTTACAAAGCCTTCACCTAATCGTGCCTCCGCATCGAACGAAGCAAGATGACGATACGAGGCAAAAAGTCCTCGTCTTCTTGCCAGCAGCAACGAGTGGTTTCAAGCTTCGCCTTGTTCACTCGCTGATTGACCGACTGGCAATGGAAAACATCAACATAGTGCTGAAACCACATACGCGCGAAGGTCAGGATCTTGGGGAACTCTTGCCAACTCAGCTGCTCGGCCGCGAAAACGTGACTGTCGTCGTTGAATCTGAATCATCATCGTTGATGAGGTGGGCCGATACAGTTGTAAATTTTGCTACCGGCACCGCAATTGAAGGTTTGATAATAGGTAAGCGAGTTATCTTTACGCGATACCTTACGGCGAATCGGCTGTCTTGGGAGGATTGCGCCGGGGTCGCCATTGCAGATTCAGAGGATGATGTCATCAACTATCTCAGAGACCAAAGCTGGCGTAGTGATCCTGCTGCTACTGAACCATACCTGAGGCAAGAGATATATGCTGATGGAAGAGTGTCTGAACCTCTCACTCACTACGCTGAGCGTCTCGAACTGCTTGCCAGCATTTGAGAACGATAGCGTGATGAGCCGCGCCCGAGTGGCTCAGTGGTAGAGCAACGCACTCGTAATGCGTAGGTCGCGGGTTCGATTCCC
>RGSV01000101.1 GCA_010025655.1 Acidimicrobiia bacterium | reverse complement strand
CACCGAAATAGGCGCCGGCCTTCTCGAAGGCAGCGTGGGCCGACGTCGGCAGCACCACATTGGGGCGAATTTTGTCGTGACGAAATTGGTCGCGGGCCGCTTTCACCGCCATGAGGATGCTCTCGGTGCCACCACTCGTGAAGAACCCGCGCGCAGATGCGGGTGCCGCCAACCATCGCGCAACGATCGCCAGCACGTCGCCTTGCATCACCCGCAGTGACGGGAAGGCGTCGACGTTGAGCGCGTTCTCGCCCGAGAACCGTCGGTAGGCCTCGGTTGCAAGGTCGTGGGCCTCGGGTGTGGCGAAGTAGGCGAGCGAGAACACCCGGCCGTCTTTCCAGCGCACGTCATCGCGGCGCAACGCTTCGAGTCGCGCCAGTGTTTCGTCGGTCGACCAGCCATGAACTGGCAGCTCGGGCGCTGACGGGAGAGGGTCACCGCCCGACGTGTGTTTTTGGCCTGGTTTCATTGGTCTATCTAAACTTTACATAACTATGATTATGGGCGCTGACTAGGACGAAGTGGCTCAGCCACGACAGGCTTGGCGGCCTCTAACAGCCACTTCAGTGCTGCCCTGAAATCTCTCGTTGTCGGGTCGACACCCGGATCAAGGTCTCGTTCAACATCGTCGATGGCGCACTTCAACACGTAGATGCTGTCGCGCAACGTGTGCAGCTCTTGGCGGGTCAAGACCAACTCATCTTCACTGAGACGCAGTTCGCTGGCCCGTTGGCGCGCAACCCAATCCCACTGGCGACACGCCTGGGTGCAGAACCGGCGGGGTCTCCCCGAGCCTTCGCGGGCGGGCAACGGCGTGCGGCACCACTCGCAGCGCGGTCGGCTGTCGCTCGCCGATTTCGTCATGACGAAACCCCCTGCACGAAACTTAGTATGAAGTGCATGGCGCGCGCTGAATTGCCCGTCGCCCCGGCTCGGCTGTTTGCTTCAGACAACGTCGCAGGTGCGCATCCGCTGGTGCTCGAGGCGTTGGTGGCGGCGAACGCTGGTCACGCACTCGCCTACGGCACCGACACCTACACCCAACGCGCCGAAGCCGCGTTCAATGACCTCTTTGGGCGCGAGGTGTCGACACTCTTTGTCTATGGCGGCACCGGTGCCAACGTGCTCGCGCTTGCATCGCTCTTGCAGCAAGCCGAGTCGGTGATCTGCACCAACTGGTCGCACATCAACGTCGATGAGACTGGCGCACCCGAGCGCTTGCTCGGCGCCAAATTGCTCGACGTGGCGTGTCTAGATGGCAAACTCACCCCCGACCAGATTCGTGCAGCGGCTGGCGCACGCGGCAACCCGCATCACGCTCAACCCGCCGTCGTGTCGATTACACAGCCGACTGAGTTGGGCACGCTGTACACCCCTGGTGAAGTTCGCGCTCTCTGCGACACCGCGCACGAACTTGGCGTGCTCGTGCACATGGACTCGGCCCGCGTGGGCAACGCCACCGCGGCTCTCGGCGGCACACGTGCAGCCCTGCGCTCATTCACGGTGGATGCCGGAGTCGACGTGTTGTCGTTCGGCGGCACCAAGGCCGGCATCGTCTTTGGTGAAGCCGTTGTCTGGTTCGACCCCGCCCGCGCCAGGCGCGCTGAATATCTGCGTAAGAACGTGACCCAACTGCACAGCAAGATGCGCTTTATCTCGGCCCAATATGAGGCCCTCTTGCGCGACGATCTCTTCATCGACCTCGGGCGCAGCGCCAACACTGCCGCTCGGGCGCTCTATGACGCCACGCGCCACCATGCCTCACTCGGGCTCAGCACTCCCCCTCAGGTCAACAGCGTCTTCCCGCGTCTCCAGGATCCGGCCAAGAGCGCCCTCCAGGACTGGTCGTTCTTCTGGGATTGGGACCCAGCCGCTCACCAGGTGCGCTGGATGACGGCCTGGGACGTCTCTGGCGACGACGTGGCGCGCTTTGCAGCCGGCGTCGAGGCTGCCCTGCAGGCCTGATCTCCCCGATTTCTAATTGACTGGTCGGTTAGTTACGGTCTATGCTCGCCCTGCGTGAGCCTGCTCGACTTCAAACACCGTTTGGAAACCGACGACGACTGGATGGCGAATGGTGCCTGCCGTGGGCTCTCCGACATCTTTTTTGCACCGCTCGCTGAGCGCCCCCAGACACGCGAGCGCCGAGAGGCGCGCGCACGTCAGGTCTGCCTGCAGTGCCCCGTGCTCGAGACCTGCCGCACCTACGCCCGCGAACACCGCGAATACGGCTTCTGGGGCGGCGAGAGCGAAGAACAACGTCACTCGGCCGGCTTTCGATTGATCGCCCCGGTCGGCGTGCGCTACTAAGCCGCTACCCGGCTAGTCCCGCGCCACTCTCCGAACGCGCCAGCCGTTAGCAGCAAGACTTCACTTCATGAACTCGTCGCCGCTGCACGACGCCGACCAAGTGGTGCATACCGCATGGCAGCACTACGCAGCGGCCTGTGGTGATCAGCGCCACCTCGCGTCGCTCGAAGAAGTCAGCGCACACGTTTCGACGAACCGGGTGTTTCGTGTGGTCTTCAGCGACCATTCATCGCTCGTTGCCAAAGTGTCGTCGTATGGTTCGTATTTTCTCTTTGCCGAAGACCACGACCGACTCGCACGGTGCACGTCGCTGCTTCGCCACACCCGCTGGGCTGGCTTTCTGGCCGACGTGCTGAGCATCGACAAGCGCCCCTACACCTGGTACGACGGTCGCTGTTGGTGTGCGTTCTATGGAGAAGTACAGCGCGCCGAGTCGTTGCCGCGCATTTTGCCGCCAGCCGATGTCGTTGGTCTCGCACACGAGATTGCACGTTTTCACCATGCGTGTGGCGAGATTGCGCCGGCACTGCCGGCGGTGTCGAACTCGGTGAAGGGCGACGCCATCCATCTGTTCGACCAACTCACCAATCCGTTTGCGCCGCGAAACTTCGGCTTACCGCCCGAAGACATCGGGGTGCTCGCCAGGTTCACCCACGATCTACTGCTGCACCTCGAATCGGTGCACTACGACGAGTGGAAAAAGATTCCGATCTTGGTCGACTGGAATCTCGGAAACTTCAGCGTGACACGCGACGAAGGCAACGTGCGCCTCTTTTCGCGGTGGGATTACGACTGGTTTCGCATCGAGTCGCGACTGCTCGACTTCTATTTCTTGTCGCGGGTTTCATCGAGCACCGGTGATCGCACCTCGTTCACCAGCGCGCACGACCCTCTTTGATCACCGCCGGGCTACCCGCAGCGAGAGCTCCGGCAGGCACGAGAGTGTCGTTGAGCACCACAGAGTTTGCAGCCACGATTGCCCCGGTGCAGATGCGTGCACGATGCAACACGATCGCCCCCGAACTCACCTGAGCGCCATTCTCAATGATGCAAGCCTCGAGATGCGCAAGATGACCGACGAGCGCATCATCGCCGACGCGTGTTGGCCACTCGAGAGTCGTGTGCACCACCGTGCCATCTTGAATGCTGGTGCGTGCCCCAACGTGAATTTCCCCATCGTCGCCGCGCAACACTGCAGTTGGCCAGACGCTCGAGTTGGGCCCGATGAACACCGAGCCGATGATCACTGCATCAGGGTGGATGTAGGCGCTCGCATCAATGCTTGGCGTCTGCGAGCCGAGCGCGTAGATGGGCACGAAATAGTTCTACTAGCGTGTGAAGCCCATGGCGCGGCGGTTGGACATTGAGGTAACGAGCACGCGCGACGACGGCTCATTCACCTGGCGTCAGGCCGGTGCCAAGGCCCCCAAGGGTGTCGGTGCAAGCGAGTTGCTGCCCGCGGGCAGCAAGGTTGGCGATGTCTTGCGCGCCGAAGTCGAGATGGACATGGATGGTGCCACCGTCGTGTCGGTATCGGTCATCAAGCAGCGCGAACGAAATGTCACCTTGCTCGAGATCACCGGCTCGGGCATCGCCTTTCAGCCCGTCACCGAGGTGTCAACCAATAAGGCCCGCCGAGGCGACAAACGCGGTGACAAGCGAGGGGCCAAAGGTGCCCGTGGCGGTCGTGGCGAACGTGGGGCGCGCCCGGGCCAGCCAGATGGCGGCAACGGAGATGGCGGCAACGGAGATGGCCGCAACGGTGGCGGACGCCGCCAGTTCACGCCTCCCCCGCCGGCACTTACCAAGCGACCGCGCCCAACCCGTCTGCGCGCCAAAAATGAACATCGTCAGGCCGTGCTCGATGCGTTGAAGCCCGAAGAGCGGGTACTCGCAGAAGTGGCGCTGAAGGGCGGTGTCGGCGCCCTTCGTGTAGCGGTGAAAGAGCAAAACACGCGGCTCACCAAAGAAGGCAAGCCCACGATCAATGCCGGCCCGCTCATTGACCAGATGCTCGAGTTGTTGCCACGTTTGCGAGTTGCCGAATGGCGCGACACCGTTGAGGCAGTCGAGAAAATCATCGACACCGTCGATTTGCGTGACCTGCGTTCAATCGTGGCGCGCTCAAACGACGCAACGCTGATGAAGGATGCCTCGCTCAACGGCAAGCGCGAAGAACTGCGTGTCGCCTTGAAGCGTCGCGAAGACGAAGCGCTCGCCCACTGGCACGAAGATCTGCAGGCCGCCGTCGATGTCGGTCGAATCGTCGCAGCGTTGAATCTTTCTGGCAAGCCGCCCAAAGCCGGCACACCGCCGTCGGCCGAGATCAAACTGCGGCTCGTCGCCCTCACGGTGGAGCAACTCACCCCCGATGCGTCAAGCGAGCGCTGGGCGGTCGTGCTTGAGGCGTTGGCCTTCGCGCCAATTCACAACGACGCGGTGCCCAAGGCACTTCCGCAACGTGTGACGCCAGAGCTGATCAAGACGGTGACCCGCCTGGCACCACTCATCCCCAAGATCGCCGCACTCTTTGGCGTCGCGGTCGACCCAAAGGCGCGCACACCGCGCCCGCTGCCACCCGTGCGTCGCGACAAAGACGCCAAGCGTGGCAGCAAGGTTGGCGATGTCTTGCGCGCCGAAGTCGAG
>RGSV01000011.1 GCA_010025655.1 Acidimicrobiia bacterium | reverse complement strand
GATCTCACCCGCGCGCGACACCCACGGCGATGAGCACCGTCGTGCCGGCGAACGGGAAGGTCTGCACGTCACCGACCCACAAGATGATGTACGGCGTGATGGCAATGAATGCGACAAAGAGTGCGCCTGGCAAGGTGATGCGGTTGACCGTCTTGCCGAGGAACGACTCGGTCTGCGGCCCCGGACGAATACCGGGCACAAAGCCACCCTGCTTGCGCAACTGGTCGGCCTGACGAATCGGATCAAAGGCAATCGAGTTGTAGAAGTAGGCAAAGGCGATGATCATCACGAAGAAGATCGAGATGTACAACAAGTTCTGACTGTTGATGAGATATTGGTCGACGAAGCGAGCGACCGACCCGCGCCAACCCTCAGCGCTACCGAGCATGTTTGACAGCAACACTGGCAAGAGCAGCACCGATGACGCAAAGATGATCGGCACGACACCCGATTGGTTGACCTTCAACGGAATATAGGTCGATTGCCCACCGAACTGACGACGACCGACCACTCGCTTGGCAAATTGCACCGGGATTCGGCGCTGCGCCAGCTCGACGCGCACGACTGCAGCGAGGATCAGCAGCGACACACCGATGAGCACGACGAAGACGACCACTTTCTTGCTCTGCAAGAGCGAGTAGTACGAGTACGGCAGGTCGCTGACAACCGACACGAAGATGAGCATCGACATGCCATTGCCGATACCACGCTGGCTGATCAACTCACCCAGCCACATCAGCATCGTGGTGCCCGCAACGAGCGACGGAATCACGATCAACGCACGTGGCATGAACGGGTCGAGCAACACGACATCGGGCACCGTGGCGGCGGCACCAAAGAACGCCGAGCCGTTGCCCTGACCAAAGATGAACGTGAGACCGGCAGCCTGCAGGGTGGCAATGGCGACAGCGACATAGCGGGTCCACTGCGTAATCTTGCGCTGACCTACTGCTCCCTCTTGCTGCCACTGCTCGAGTTTTGGAATCACGACGGTGAGCACCTGCATGATGATGCTGGCGGTGATGTACGGCATGATGCCGAGGGCGAAGATCGAGAAGCTGCCGAAGGCGCCGCCCGAAAACAGGTTCAAGAACCCGAGTGCACCTTGTGACTGCGATGCTTCACGCAACTGGCTGACGGCCTGAGCATCGACGCCTGGGGCACGCACGGTCACGCCGATGCGGTAGATCGCAAAAATAAAGAGCGTGAAGAGCACCTTGTTGCGCAGGTCGGCGACGGTGAACAGGCTCTTGATCCGTGCGAACATCGTTGTTCTCCGATCTCTTGAGAGCGAAAACTAGCGGTTCGTGAACTGGCTGCCACTGGCCGGCGGACGCACACCGCGGAACGGCTTGGGCAAGATGGTGATCTTGCCGCCCGCTGCCGTGATGGCCTCTTGGGCCGTCTGCGACACCGCATGCACCGAAAGTGACAGGGCCTTCGAGACCTTGCCGCGGCCGAGCACCTTCACGAGGTTGCCCTTGCGAATGAGGCCCTTGGCGATGAGCATCTCGGCTGTGATTTCACTGACACCAAGTGCATCGAGTGTGTCGAGATTGATCGCCTGATACTCAACACGGAACGGGTTGTTGAAGCCCTTCAACTTCGGCACGCGTTGCTTGAGGGGCATCTGACCACCTTCAAAGCCGCGCGCCACGGTGTTGCGGGCGTACTGACCCTTGGTACCACGACCGGCGGTCTTGCCGCCCTTGCCGCCAATACCACGGCCCACGCGCTTGCGTGACTTCTTCGCCCCGTGCTTGGGACCCATCTGGTCGACGCGCATGATCAGCTGCCCTTCCCGTCATTGACGACGATGTCGATGAGGTGCGGTACGCGCGCAATCATGCCGCGAATCTCGGGGCGGTCAGGCAGCGTGTTGGTGTCGCCGATCTTGCGCAAGCCGAGCGCGCGCATGGTGGCGCGGGTCTTGGGCATGCTGCCGATTTGCGAACGCTTCTGGCGAACGGTGATGGTCTTGCTCATGGTGCTTCCTTATCGGGCCTGTGTTCGCTGCTTCTTCGACTCGTTGTAGGCACGCAGCATGCCGCGTGGCACGAACTCGTCTTCAGAGAGACCGCGACGCTTGGCGACTTCGTCGGGGCGCAACAGCGAACGCAACCCGTTGATGGTCGCGCGGGCCACGTTGATCGAGTTCGGTGAACCCAGCGACTTGGCAAGCACGTCTTTGATGCCCGCTTCTTCGAGGATGATGCGTGCAGCACCGCCGGCGATGACACCGGTACCAGGGGCAGCGGGCTTCAACAGCACTCGTGCCGCACCGTTGACGCCTTCGATGGCGTGCGTAATGGTCGGGCCTGCAAGCGCGACGTGGAAGATGTTGCGCTTGGCGTCTTCGGTGCCCTTTTGAATGGCGAGTGGCACTTCACGCGCCTTGCCGTAGCCGAGGCCCACGCGACCGGCTTTGTCACCAATCACGACGATGGCGGCGAACTGGAAGCGACGACCACCCTTCACCACTTTGGCGACGCGGTTCACGTGCACGACACGCGACTCACCGAACTCGCCTGGCTTGGCTTCGGGGCGTGGCTCGCGCGGCTTGCGCTCGCGACGGTCACGACGATCGCGACGGTCGCGACCCTCAGTTGCTTCTGGTTGCTGTACGTCGGTCATTAGAACTCCAGTCCTCCCTCGCGCGCCGCTTCGGCGAGCGCTGCGATACGTCCGTGATAGAGGAATCCGCCGCGGTCAAAGACCACTTTGCTGATTCCGGCTTGCTTGGCGCGCTGGGCAACCAGACCGCCGACGGCTTTTGCCGCTGCAACATTGCCACCGCTCTGCTTGCCGCGGAACTCGGCCTCAAGCGAAGACGCCGACACGATCGTGCGACCCGAATCGTCGTCGATCAGTTGGGCGACGAGGTGCTTGTTGCTGCGGTAGACCGCAAGGCGGGGACGCTGTGCGGTGCCATGGATCTTCTTTCGCACGCGACGATGGCGGCGAAGTCGGCTGTCGTGACGCTTCTTGGCGATGGTGGTCATGGTCGAATCTCCTACTTCTTGCCCGTCTTGCCGGCTTTGCGCAAGACACGCTCGTTCACGTAGCGCACGCCCTTGCCCTTGTACGGCTCAGGCGAGCGGAATGCTCGAATCTCGGCTGCAACCTGACCGACGAGTTCTTTGTCGGCGCCCTTGACCACGATGCGCGTCGGCTGCGGAACTTCAAAGGTGATTCCTTTCGGGGCGACGTACGGCACCGAGTGCGAGAAGCCGAGCGACAACTCGAGCTTGTCTTGACCTTTGGCGACGGCGCGATAACCGACGCCGATGATGTCGAGTTCGCGGGCGTAGCCCTGTGTGACACCGTCAACCATGTTGCGAATCATTGCGCGCAACATTCCGTGGCGCGAACGCTCGTCGCGACCACTGCCGGCCCGCTCGACGACGAGCGAGGTTTCGACCTTCTTGACCGAGATACCGGCGGGAATCGGACGCACAAGCGTGCCCTTCGAACCCTTCACGGTGATGCTCTCGGCACCGATGGTGACTTCGACTCCCTGCGGAATCGTGATGGCTGCTTTGCCTACGCGTGACATGATGTGCTCCGATTCACCAGACGTAACACATGACTTCGCCACCAACGTTGCGCTTGCGCGCCTCGCGGTCGGTCATGAGTCCGTGACTCGTAGAAAGAACAGCAACGCCGAGACCGCCCAAAACGCGGGGCACGTCGGTCGCACGACGGTAGATGCGCAGGCCGGGTGTCGACACGCGCTTGATTCCCGAGATCGTGCGGCGACGGTCATCGGAGTACTTCATCTGAATCTTCAGCACCTTGGTGCCGCTGGCGACGCCATCGACCAACTGAAAATCGGCGATGTAGCCCTCTTTCTTCAGAATGTCGGCCAGCGCCACCTTCTGCTTCGAAGAAGGCATGGTCACTTCGTCGCGCATCGCCGAGTTGGCGTTGCGAATGCGGGTGAGCATGTCGGAAATCGGATCAGTAATCATGCGCCTACCAGCTCGACTTTCGCAGACCAGGAATCTCGCCCGCATGCGCCAACTCGCGCAAGCAGATGCGGCACAACCCGAACTTGCGGTACACCGCACGGGCGCGCCCACAGCGCTGACAGCGCGTGTACGAGCGCACCTTGAACTTCGGTGTAGCCGCTGCTTTGTTGCGGAGAGACTTCTTGGCCATGTGGTGTGTGTTGTCCTTTGTTACGAGTTGCTCTGAACGACTGACTTCTTCTTGGTTTGCTTCTTCGTGCGCTTCGTCGAGGCCGGCATCTCGCCCTTGCGGAACGGGAAACCGAACGCATCAAGCAAGGCCTTGCCGGTGAGATCGTCTTTGGCCGTCGTCACGATGGTGATGTCCATGCCGCGCGGCACGTCGACCTTGTCGTAATTGATCTCCATAAATACCATCTGCTCGGTGAGACCGAAGGTGTAGTTGCCGTGCCCGTCCCACGACCGACCGGGCAGACCGCGGAAGTCGCGAATGCGGGGAATCGCCACGGCGAGCAGGCGGTCGAAGAACTCCCACATGCGGTCACCGCGCAGCGTCACCTTGGCGCCAATCGCCTGGTTTTCGCGCACCTTGAACGATGCGATAGCGATGCGTGACTTGGTGACGATGGGCTTCTGCCCAGTGATCGCGGTCAAGTCGGCAACTGCTCCGTCGAGCAAGGAGGCCTGCTGGGTCGCCTTGCCGACACCCATGTTGATGACGATCTTTTCGATCGTGGGTACCTGCATCGGGTTCTTCACGCCGAGCGACTGCATGAGTTCGGCACGCACGACGTCGCGGTAGTGCGACTTCAAGCGGGGAACGTACGAGGTAGCCATCAGATTTCGTCTCCTGTGCTGCGTGCGACGCGCACCTTGTTGCCCTTGGCGTCGATCTTGAAGCCGATGCGCGTGACTTTGCCCTTGTGTACGAGCATCACATTTGACGCCGGCATCGGCATAGGGATTTCTTTGATTTCACTCTTGTCTTTCTCGTTGCGTCGCGCGGTGTGGCGCTTGGCAATGTTCAGACCATCGACTACGACCTTGTTCGCCGCCGGCAAGACGTGCAGAATCTTGCCCTCTTTGCCGCGGTCTTTGCCGCGAATGACTCGCACGACGTCGTCTTTGCGCAACTTCATGTCACAACACCTCCGGAGCCAGCGAGACAATGCGCATGAACTTCTTGTCGCGCAGTTCGCGACCGACTGGCCCGAAGATTCGGGTGCCGCGTGGGGTCAGATCTTCCTTGATCAAGACGGCTGCATTCTCATCAAAGCGGATGTAGCTGCCGTCTGGGCGGCGCTTCTCTTTAGCGACACGCACTACGACGCAACGCACCACTTCGCCCTGCTTCACGCCGGCGCCGGGAATCGCATCTTTGACCGTGCCGATGAAGACGTCGCCAATCGAGGCATAGCGGCGACGCGTGCCGCCCAGCACCTTGATGACGAGCACTTCGCGTGCTCCGCTGTTGTCGGCCACCTTGAGGCGGCTCTCTTGCTGGATCATTTCGCACGCTCCAAGATCTCGACGACGCGCCAGCGCTTGGTCTTGCTGAGCGGACGAGTCTCAACCACACGCACGCGGTCTCCCACTTTGGCTTCATTGGCCTCGTCGTGGGCGTACAACTTCTTGGTGCGGGTGATGAACTTGTCGTACTTCGGGTGTCGCACGCGCTCGACCAAGGCGACGACGATGGTCTTGTTCATCTTGCTCGACACGACGAGACCGTCGCGCTCTTTGCGGGCGTTGCGTTCGGTGGTCTCGGGCATCAGCGGCTCGCTTTCGACGTGGTGCTGGCTGCCTCAGCAGCAGCGATTTCCTTGGCGCGAATTGCCAGGTTGACGCGCGCGATCTGCTTGCGCAGCGCACCGATGCTGGCGGTGTCGGTCAACTGACCCGTGGCGAGCTTGAAGCGCGCGTTGAGCGAGTCTTGCTTCAGGTTCTCCAACAGCTCCACCAGACCGGCGAGGTCGAGTTCGTTGATTTCCTGCATCGACTTGTCGAGGTTCTCGGCCATGACTAGATGCCCTCCTCACGGTGAATGATTCGGCACTTGATCGGCAACTTCTGCACCGCACGGCTGAGCGCCTGCGTCGCAACATCCGATGTGGGGTATGACAACTCAAAGAGGATGCGGCCAGGCTTCACGACGGCGACCCACAATTCAGGGTTGCCCTTGCCGCTACCCATGCGAGTTTCGGCGGGCTTCTTCGTCACCGACTTGTCGGGGAACACGTTGATCCACACCTTGCCACCGCGCTTGATGTGACGGGTCATCGCGATACGAGCTGCTTCGATCTGGCGTGACGTCACCCAGCCCGGTTCGAGGGCTTGAATGCCGTATTCACCGAACGCCAACTCGCGCGCGCCCTTCGACTCACCCTTCATGCGACCGCGATGGTGTTTGCGGTGCTTCACTTTCTTCGGTTGCAACATGGTCAGTCCTTCTTGAAGTGCGGGGTCTCGGTGGAGTCACTCAAGCGACGCTCGATCTCTTCTTCAGCGTCGATCAAGGTCTCCATGAGCTGGTCGGCCTCGGGCACGAGCGGGTCATTTTCGTCGCGCGGACCGGCAGAGGTGATCACGCTGGCCGAGCGCGGTGCAGCCGCCATCGTGTCTCCGGCTGCCATCTGCGCTTCACGCATAGCGCGATCGGCAGTGTCGGTCGAGTACGGCAGGATCTCGCCCTTGTACAACCACACCTTGATGCCGACGCGACCGGCCGACGTGATGGCTTCGCGGAAGCCGTAATCGATGTTCGCGCGCAATGTGTGCAGCGGAACGCGACCTTCGCGATACCACTCTCGACGAGTCATCTCGGCGCCGCCGAGGCGACCCGAACACTGGATACGAATGCCCTGCACTCCGGCCTTTTGTGCGTTCTGCACGGCGCGCTTCATCGCGCGGCGGAATGCCACGCGGTTGGCCAACTGATCGGCCACGCCCTGCGCGACGAGAGCCGCATCGAGTTCAGAGTCTTTGATCTCGTTGATGTTCAACTGCAACTTGTTGTTGCCCGTGAGTGCCGAGAGGTGCTCACGCAACTCGTTGGCTTTGGCACCGGCCTTGCCGATGACCACGCCTGGGCGAGCCGTGTGAATATCAATGCGCAACTTATCGATCGTGCGCTCAATGTCGATGCGGCTGACGGCGGCATCAGCGAGGCGATTCATCAGATAGCCGCGAATCTTCCAGTCTTCGGTGAGGTATTCGCGATACTGCTTTTTGCCGGCGAACCACTTGCTCTTCCACTCGGTCGTGATGCCGAGGCGGAAGCCGTAGGGATTGATCTTCTGACCCATTACTTCGACTCCTCGTTCGTTGCTGCACTCGACTCTGTTGCCTCGCCCGCGTCGGCGGAGGTGGCCTCACTCTTGGCATCAGTGGCTGCCGCAGCGGCGGCACGAGCCTGGCTGGCCGCCACACGCTTGCGGCGGTCTGACTTCTCGGTGCCGCCTTGGGCTGCGAGCGTCTTCAATGTGTTCTCATCCATCTCGTCGACGACGATGGTGACATGAGCACCGCGACGCAGACGCGTATTGGCGCGTCCACGAGCACGCGGACGGAATCGCTTGATCGTTGGTGACTCGTCGGCAAAGCACGCCTTCACGTACAACTTCTCTTCGTCCATCTCGTTGTTTGCCACGGCGTTTGAGACCGCCGACTTGAGCAGCTTCTGAATGATCGCGGCTGCTCCGACTTCGTGCAGGCTGAGCAGCTCACGGGCGCTCGTCACGTCGAGACCGCGCATCTGGTCGAGCACCGGGCGAAACTTCGACGCGGACATGCGCACCCAACGCAACTGGGCCTTGACTCCGCCGCGGGTGCCAGCGACGCGATTGGCTTCGTTCAGCTTCGGGCCGGTCACGACGAGGCTCCAGGTGCCGCAGGAGCGGCCTCAGTGCCAGCCATCTTCTCCGAGCTGGCGTGGGCTTTGAAGGTGCGGGTGTTGGCGAACTCGCCCAACTTATGACCGACCATCGACTCAGTGACATACACCGGCACATGCTTGCGCCCGTCGTGCACGGCGAAGGTGTGGCCCACCATGTCGGGAATGATCGTCGAGCGACGCGACCACGTCTTGATCGGTTTGCGGTCGCCGCTCTCGTTCATCGCATCGAGCTTCTTCAAGAGATGCTCGTCCACGAACGGACCCTTCTTCAGACTGCGAGCCATGCGTTAACCACGTGCCTTTCCTGAACGACGACGGCGCACGATGAATTGCTGCGACGCCTTTGACTTCTTGCGCGTACGGCGCTCGGGCTTGCCCCATGGCGACACCGCCGGACGACCGCCCGAGGTCTTGCCTTCGCCACCACCGAGCGGGTGGTCGACAGGGTTCATCGCAACACCTCGCGACTGCGGGCGCACACCCTTCCAACGGTTGCGACCGGCCTTACCGATCTTGACGAGTTCGTGTTCGGCGTTGCCGACTTCGCCGATTGTGGCGCGACAGTCGATGGGCACGCGGCGCATTTCGCTGCTCGGCATACGCAGTGTGGCGAAGTCACCTTCTTTGGCGACGAGCTGCACCGACACTCCGGCCGAACGCGCGATGCGACCACCTTGGCCGGGGCGCATTTCGACGTTGTGCACGACGGTGCCGACGGGCACGAAACGCAGCGGCAACGCGTTGCCAGGCTTGATATCGGCGCGCTGACCGCTCTCGACATGCTGACCGACCTCGAGACCCTTCGGCGCCAAGATGTACGCCTTGGTGCCGTCGAGATAGTGCAAGAGCGCGATACGACAGGTGCGGTTGGGGTCGTATTCAATGGCGGCAACCTTGGCGCGAACTTCGTCTTTGCCGCGCTTCCAATCGATGATGCGGTACTGCTGCTTGTGTCCGCCACCCTTGTGGCGTGAAGTGATGCGACCCGACGCGTTGCGACCGCCGCGCTCGGGCTTCGATGTGAGCAACGACTTTTCTGGGCGGTGCTTGGTGACTTCCGAGAAGTCAGCCGAGGTCTGGAATCGACGACCGCTGCTCGTGGGGCGACGTTTACGAATGGCCATGGTGCGCTCAGTTCTCGAACAGCGGGATCTGTTGACCGGGGGCGAGTGTGACGATGGCCCGCTTCGAACCATCTCGCACACCGACTCGATTCGTGCCGCGAGTGATGCGGCGCTTGCCCTGGCGGTTCAAGGTGTTGACCTTCACGACCTTCACGTTGAAGATGCGCTGCACGGCGTCGCGAATCTCAGGCTTGCTGGCTGAGGGGTGCACTTCGAAGGTGTACACACCCACGCTCGAGCCGGCGTAGCTCTTTTCCGACACGACTGGGCGGATGATGACGTCGCGTGGATCTTTCACTTCGCACCTCCGGCACTGGTGGGCAGGCTGTCTTGCGAGAACACGATCCAGTCGTTGACGAGCACGTCGTAGGCGTTGAGTTCGCTCGTCAGCACGACCTGCACATCGGCAAGGTTGCGCAGGCTCTTGGCGGCGTCGCTCGTCGCGCTCTTCACGACGACCATCACCTTGCCGCTCGTGCCGAGGGCGGCGAGTGCCGCAGCACCGGCCTTGGCGCTCGGCTTATCGAACGACCAGGCGTCGACAACCACAACTTTGCCGTCGCGGGCGCGATCAGAAAGCGCCGAACGCAACGCCAACTGCACCATCTTCTTCGGGGTGCGCTGGCTGTATTTGCGTGGCGTCGGGCCGAGCGTGACTGCACCACCGACGAACTGCGGCGCGCGAATCGAGCCTTGACGGGCGTTACCCGTGCCTTTTTGGCTAAACGGCTTCTTGCCACCACCACTGACCTCGGCGCGACCCTTGGTGCTCTGGGTACCGGCGCGACGATGAGCCAGCTGGGCGACCACGACCTGGTGCATCACGGCGACGTTCGGCACGACGCCAAAGAAATCATCCGACAACTCGATGCTGGCGGCGTTCTTGCCGGCGGGGTTCTTCATCGTGAGTTTCGCCATGACTACTTGCCGCCCTTCACTGCGTTGCGCACGATGACGACGCCACCGTTGGGGCCAGGTACAGCACCTTTCACGAGCAACAGGTTGCGCTCGGCATCGGCCTGCACGATTTCAAGGTTCATGATGGTGACTTGTTGGTGGCCGAGATGACCCGCCATGCGCATGCCACGGAACACGCGACCAGGGAATGAGCGCTGACCAATCGAACCTGGGGCGCGGTGGTGCTTGTGGTTACCGTGTGCCGCACCCTGGCCTTGGAAGTTGTGGCGCTTCATGCCACCAGCAAAACCCTTACCACGGCTGACGGCGGTGACATCGACGATTTCGCCCGCCGCCAACTTGTCAACGCCGATTTCCTGTCCGACTTCAAAGCCGTCGACTGAATCGAGGCGCAATTCAACGAGACGACGACCGGGTGCCACGTTGTGTTTCGCGAAGTGGCCCGCTGCGGCCTTGGTGAGTTTCTTTTCGTCCTTCTGACCGAAGGTCACTTGCAGAGCGTTGTAGCCGTCGGTGGCATTCGTCTTCACCTGCACGATGCGAGCGGGCTCGACGCGCAAGACGGTGACGGGCACGACGCGACGGTCGTTCGTCCACACTTGCGTCATGCCGACCTTTTCGCCGACGATCGCTTTCTGTGCCATGGTGAACCTTTTCTGTTGCGACTTCGTTGTCGTGACGGTGCCGTCGCGACGTTGTTCTCTGCTTCGTGTGCCCGCACCGCGACTGCGGTCTCGTTTCGCTTCCACGAAAAAGCCCCGCACGGCACAGCCGGCGGAGCCCGAGATCGTTTTCGCTGTGAGGTACCTGACGAATCAGGCGCACACAGACATCAATTGGATGCGGAGCACGCCCCGCGGTATCAACTGACGACTGCGAATGAAGTGGCGTGAGCCCCTCCAAACGCGACTTGGCACGCTATCGGGCGTTTACGCCTACCCCACCCGAGGCGGTGGCTCACCCGAGCGAGGGGCGGTGACTGGCTCTTCCCTACGGCTCCGTACCGTACGGCGCCGTGCCAGGCGGCTAATTCTTGGGGCGGGCGACCAGCGTGGCCGACACCGTGAGACGTTCACCGTCACGCACGAGGTCGATCTCGATGGTGTCACCGGGGTTGCGGTCACGTATTGCGGCCACCAGGCCCGCCTGGCCGTTGACCGGCTCGCCGTCGACCGCCAGCACCACGTCACCCTCGAGGATGCCTGCTGCCTCGGCTGGAGAATCGGGTTGCACGGTCGTGATGATCGAGCCAGCGCCACCATCGGTGCGCGAGTCGATGCTGACACCGAGGAACCCCTCGGTGCGCTCTTCGCCGGCCGCCTGACTACGCAGCTGCTCGAGCACGGTCAGCGTCTCGTCAACCGAGATCGCAAAGCCGATGTTGTTCGCCGAAGAACTCGAATCGCCACGGGCTACGGCGGTGTTGATGCCCACGACCTCACCACGCAGATTCACGAGCGGACCACCAGAATTGCCCGACGAAATTGCAGCGTCGGTTTGAATGAGACTGTTCAGCGCACCGGAGTCGGTGAAGATCGTGCGCTTCAGTGCCGACACGATTCCGGTCGTCACGCTGGGGCCACCATCGAGAGCCAGGGCGTAACCGATGGCCACCACTGGGTCGCCGACACGCACGCTGCCAGGCTTGGCGAATGTTGCAGCCACGAGGTTGCTCGCGTTCACCTTGAGCAACGCAAGATCGTTGCCCGTGTCGAAGGCCAACACGCGAGCGTCGACCGGTTCGGTGTCGTTGGCGAACCGCACACGCACTTCCGTCGCACCTTCGATGACGTGTGCATTGGTGAGAATCTCACCGCTGCTGGTGATCACCACACCAGTGCCCGTTGCTTCACCATCGCCCATTGCACCGCTTACCTGCGCGGAGATCGTGACGACGCTGTTGGCCAGACGCTGCGCGACAAGCGCCACCGACGTCGCGTCACTCGCCTCAGCATCAGACACAACTGGCGCTGAGGTCACCTGCGTGTACGGCTCATCTGTCGCAGCCGTCGTCTCGTCAAGTTGTGTGGCGATCACACCACCGATGAAGCCTGAGATCACCGAGAGCAGCACGGCGAGCAATGCGATGCGCCACAACCGTGGCTTGGCCGACGACTGACCTGAGTGCGCCGACTCATACTCCGAGGGTGGCGGCGGGGGCAGCACGTAACTCATGAGTAGTTGTCTATCGCCGCTCGAGGCGCGGGGGCTCAGTTCATCTTGATTTCGATGTCAACGCCGGCGGCAATCTCAAGGCGCTGCAGCGTCTCGACCGTCTTGGCGTTGGCATCGACAATGTCGATGATGCGCTTGTGAATGCGCATTTCGAAGTGTTCGCGCGAGTCTTTGTCGACGTGTGGACCACGAATCACCGTGTAACGGTGCTTGTCGGTGGGCAGCGGAATCGGCCCGCGCACCGTGGCGGCAGTGCGCACGACCGTCTCGACGATCTTGCGCGACTCGTTGTCGAGCACGGCATGGTCAAACGCCTTGAGGCGGATGCGAATGCCCTGCTTTTGCGCCATGGTGAGTGAGCCTGTGTTCCTGTGTTGATCCGTTGATGCTTACTGCAGGATCTTCGTCACGCGACCGGCACCGACGGTGCGGCCACCTTCGCGAATCGCGAAGCGCAGACCTTCGTCCATGGCGATCGGCTTACCGAGTTCGACCGTCATCACCACGTTGTCACCGGGCATCACCATTTCGGTGCCCGACGGCAACTGAATGGTGCCGGTCACGTCGGTGGTGCGGAAGAAGAACTGCGGACGGTAGTTGTTGAAGAACGGCTTGTGACGGCCACCCTCTTCCTTCTTCAAGACGTACACCTGACCCTCGAACTTGGTGTGCGGGGTGATGCTGCCAGGGGCGCAGAGCACCTGACCACGCTCGACGTCCTCTTTCTTCGTGCCGCGCAAGAGCGCGCCGATGTTGTCGCCAGCCTGACCTTCGTCAAGGAGCTTGCGGAACATCTCGACGCCCGTGCAGACGGTCTTCTGGGTGTCACGCAGTCCGACGATTTCAATTTCGTCGCCGGTGTTGACCTTGCCCTGCTCGACCTTGCCGGTCACGACGGTGCCACGACCAGTGATGGTGAACACGTCTTCGATCGGCATGAGGAACGGCTTGTCGAGCTCGCGCTTGGGCTCGGGGATGTAGTCGTCACAGGCCTTCATCAGCTCCATGATCTTTTCTTGCCAAGCGGCATCGCCTTCGAGCGCCTTCAGCGCCGAGACGCGCACGACCGGCACGTCTTTGCCCGGGAATTCGTACATGGTGAGCAGGTCACGAATTTCTTCTTCGACGAGGCTCAACATGTCTTCGTCATCGACCATGTCGGCCTTGTTCAGGGCGACCACGATGTAGGGCACGCCGACTTGGCGAGCCAACAGCACGTGCTCACGGGTCTGCGGCATCGGGCCGTCAGTGGCGGCGACGACGAGAATCGCACCGTCAACCTGGGCAGCACCGGTGATCATGTTCTTGATGTAGTCGGCGTGGCCCGGCATGTCGACGTGCGCGTAGTGGCGCTTCTCGGTCTCGTATTCGATGTGGGCGATCGAGATGGTGATACCGCGCGCCTTCTCTTCTGGCGCCTTGTCGATCTGATCGAACGGCGTGTACTCGGCCAGACCCTTGTCGGCGAGTGTCTTGGAGATCGACGCGGTCAAGGTGGTCTTGCCGTGGTCGATGTGGCCCATCGTTCCGATGTTGACGTGGGGCTTGTTGCGCTCGAATTTACCCTTCGACATTGCTGTTTCTCTCCTGTGTTGCTTTCTTTGTTGAGACTGGTGGTTGGCTATTCCCCGCGCACGCGCTTGACGATCTCTTGCGAGATGGCCTCAGGCACCTGCTGGTACGAGTGGAATTGCATGGTGTACGTCGCGCGCCCTTGGGTGCGAGAACGCAGGTCTGTACTGTATCCGAACATTTCCGAAAGCGGCACTTGCGCACGCACGTTCTGGAAATTGCCATTGGCCTCCATGCCTTCAATTCGACCGCGACGGCTGGACAAGTCACCAATGACGTCACCCATGTGGTTCTCAGGCGTCACGACTTCCACCGCCATGATCGGCTCCAAGAGCACGGGGCGAGCCATCG
The DNA here is from genome assembly GCA_010025655.1 of Acidimicrobiia bacterium. GTDB lineage: Bacteria > Actinomycetota > Acidimicrobiia > Acidimicrobiales > Ilumatobacteraceae > F1-60-MAGs027. Next base: position 325 of record RGSV01000011.1, on the reverse strand, counting down.
CCGCCGCCTTCTTGAACGCCATCTGACCGGCGATCTTGAACGCCATTTCGTTCGAGTCGACGTCGTGGTACTGACCGTCAACGAGGCTGACCTTCACATCGACGGTCGGATAGCCGGCGAGCACGCCGTTGTCGAGTGCAGCCTGAATACCTTGGTTCGTCGGCTGGATGAATTCACGCGGAATGCGACCGCCCGTGATGTCGTCGACGAATTCGTAACCCTTGCCAGGGTTCGGCTCGACGGTGATTTTCACCACCGCGAACTGACCCGAACCACCCGACTGCTTGATGTGGCGGTACTCAACGGTGTCAACCGTTCTGGTCAC
>RGSV01000002.1 GCA_010025655.1 Acidimicrobiia bacterium | reverse complement strand
GCGCACGTGTACGTCTCAGCGTTGAATAATCAGCGCAGACGTGTCGCGAAGCCGGCGATACGTCGCGCCAGACCACGCGGCGCAAACGTCGATACGGCAGTCAGCGACTTATTGACAAGGCCAGGTACGCACAAGGCCTTGCCCTCCATCACGGCACGCAGTCCGTCGCGGGCAACGTCGTCGGCGCTCATCCACGCAAACTCGGGAAACTTCGACTCGAGACCCGACGTGTTGGAAATGCTTTGGAACTCCGTATGTGTGAGACCCGGACACAGAGCAGTCACGCGAATGCCCGAACCACGCAGTTCTTCGTACAGCGCCTCGGTGAGGCTGGTGACGAATGCCTTGGTGGCGGAATACACCGCGAGCCCTGGCCCCGCCTGAAACGAGGCGATGCTTGAGACGTTCAACAGATAGCCGCGACCGCGGGGTTGCATCTGGCGTATCGCTTCATGAGCGATGCGCATGAGTGCATTGATGTTGAGTGACACCTCGTTCGAGAGTCGTTCAGGGTCGGCGTCGGCAAAGTTCCCTGATGTTCCGAACCCAGCGTTGTTGACCACAAGATCAATCGGTGTGCGAGTCGAGTCACGCAGTCGAGTGAGTACCGCACTGACACCGGCATCGGTAGTGAGATCTGCGGCCAGCACTTCGCAATTCGCATACTGTGCAGCGATGGCATCGAGTCGTTCTTTACGACGCGCCACGAGCACCATTCCGACACCGGCTTTGCCAAGTTTGTGGGCGAGTGCCTCACCGATGCCACTCGAGGCTCCGGTGATGAGTGCGTGGGTGAAAGGCGCCTTAGTCATGCTCAGTTTTCACTGAGGCCACCGGCTGCCGAGAGTCGCGCGTGTGCACGACGTAGATCAGCCTCGACAGCGGCATCGTGTCCGCCGCGCATAGATGTTTCGGCACGTTCTTTGGCGGCGCGCGCACGAGCCACGTCGATGTCCTCAGCGAGTTCGGCATTGTCGGACAGAATCGTCACATGTCCGCCCGATGCCTCGACATATCCTCCGTGCACCGCCACGCTTTGCACCTTGCCGTCTTGCAGCGTGATGCGAGTGTGATTCTCGGTGAGCACACCAAGAAATGATGTATGACCGGGCAAGAAGGCAATCTCACCACCACTCTCAGTGCGGGTGATTACCTGCGTTGCATCGCCGGAAAACAGCACGCGCTCGGGTGACACCACTTCGACTTTCATCGTCGCCCCGCTCGCCATTGACCCGCCCTCGTCGTCAGCCTACGAGGCCGACTCTTGCAGTGCCTTGGCTTTGGCCTGCACCTGCTCGATGTTGCCGACGTTCAAGAACGCCTGCTCGGGCACGTCGTCGAGTTCACCCTTGACGATGGCCTCGAAGCTCTCCACAGTCTCAGCAGTCGGTACATATTCGCCCTTCACACCCGTGAAGACCTCGGCTACGTAGAACGGCTGCGACAAGAAGCGTTGCACCTTGCGGGCACGTGACACCGTCTGGCGGTCTTCTTCTGACAATTCGTCGAGACCGAGAATCGCGATGATGTCTTGCAGTTCCTTGTAGCGCTGGAGAATTTCCTGCACGCGACGCGCCACGTTGTAGTGCCGCTCGCCCACCACTTCGGGAGACAAGATCGTCGACGTCGACGCCAATGGGTCGACCGCCGGGTAGATGCCGAGCGACGCAATCTGACGTGACAACTCGGTCGTTGCGTCCAAGAAGGTGAACGTGGTGAACGGTGCCGGGTCGGTGTAGTCGTCGGCGGGCACATATACGGCCTGCAGAGATGTGATCGAGCGACCGCGCGTTGAGGTGATGCGCTCTTGCAACTGGCCCATCTCGTCAGCGAGCGTCGGCTGGTAACCCACCGCCGACGGCATGCGGCCGAGCAAGGTCGAAACTTCAGAACCCGCCTGCACGAAGCGGAAGATGTTGTCGACGAAGAGCAACACGTCTTGGTTCTTCACATCGCGGAAGTACTCGGCCATCGTGAGTGCCGAGAGCGCGACGCGAAGACGAACGCCCGGTGGCTCGTCCATCTGACCGAAGACCAGCGCAGCCTTTTCGAACACGCCCGACTCGGCCATTTCAATGCGCAAGTCGGTGCCTTCGCGGGTGCGTTCGCCGACGCCGGCGAACACCGACACACCACCGTGCTTCGAAGCCACGCGGTTGATCATCTCGGTGATGAGCACGGTCTTGCCGACGCCTGCGCCACCGAAGAGACCGATCTTTCCGCCTGCGAGATACGGCGTGAGCAGGTCGATCACCTTGATGCCGGTTTCGAACATTCGCTTGGTTGGTTCGAGGGTGTCGAAAGCCGGGGCTGGGCGGTGAATATCCCAGCGCTCGACGTCCTTGAACTCGGCGTTGTCACCGTCGAGCACTTCACCCCAGACGTTCCACACATGCCCGAGGGTCTTTTCACCCACGGGAACACAGATACCGCGACCCGTATCGCGCACGGTGGTGCCGCGACGCAGACCGTCGGTCGGCTTCAGACACACCGCGCGCACGCGACTGTGGCCCAATTGTTGGGCGACTTCAGCCAAGATTGTGCTCGGTTTGCCATCGACCTCAATGGTGAATTCGAGTGCGCGATTGAGTTCGGGCAGGCTGCCGCGGGGAAACTCGACGTCAATCACCGGGCCGGCGATCGCCACCACGCGACCTTCACTGGTCTTGGTGTTGCTCATCGTTGCTGTCATGGTTGCTCCTTTGGTGCGATTCGTTATGCGCTGACCATGTCGTCAGCGGGTTTGAGGGCTTCGGCACCACCGACGATTTCCATAATCTCGGTGGTGATTGAGTCTTGTCGTGCGCGGTTCATCGTGCGCGAGAGGCTCTTGATCAGTTCTTCTGCGTTGTCGGTGGCCGACTTCATCGCACGCTGGCGGAATGCATGCTCGCTTGCAGCTGCATTCAACAAGGCTGCATAGATACGGGCTTCCACATAGCGCGGAAGCAACGAACCAAGGATGTCTTCAGCGCTCGGCTCAAACTCATAGGCGCTGGTGCCGGTTTCTGGTTTGCCGTCGCCACCTTCAACCACCGCACGCTCAAGTGGAATCAACGGCCGTCGCACCACTTCTTGCGTGCCAGCCGAGACGAAACGTGTGTAGACGAGTTCGACGCGATCGACCTCGCCCTTTACGAACAAGTCGGTCACGTACTGGCCAATAGCTTTGGCGTTCTCATATCTTGGCGCATCGGAAAAACCAGCGAAACCCTTGCGCAGCGAGTAACCGCGGAACTTGAAGTAGCTCTCAGCCTTACGTCCGACAGGAACGATGGCGTACTGCTTGCCGGCGACTACATCGGCTTTCACTTCACCTTCAGTAGCCCGCAATACACCGGCGTTGTAACCGCCACAGAGACCACGGTCGGCTGTGATCGCGATGTAGCACGTGGTCTTCTCCACTTCGCGCGGCTTCATAAAGATCGATTCCGAACCAGAACCGCCCGCGGCGAGATCTTTCACCACATTGGTGATGATTTCGCTATAGGGCACGGCGGCATAGACGCGCTGCTGGGCCTTCACGATGCGTGATGCTGCGATCAGTTCCATGGCGCGGGTGATCTTCTTCGTTGCCTGAACGGAGCGAATCCGTCCACGAAGAATACGTTCTTGACCGCCAGCCATCTCGCGTGCTTACTCCGTTGCCAGCGTCTTCTTGCTCGCCGCCTCGCCGACTTCACCGGCTGAGGTCTTAGTCGGGTCGGCGGAGGCGCCGCCCACGGGAGTCACGACAAATGACTTCTTGAACGCCGCGACGATGTCGCCCAGATCCTTGGGCACGTCGGCTTTCGGGTTCTGGCGAATGCCGGCCAGCATGCTTCCATGGCGCGAACGGCAGTGCTCAAGCAACTCTTGCTCGAAGCGTCGCACGTCACCAACGGGCAGATCGTCGAGGTAACCCTTGGTGCCCGAGAAAATCGATACAACTTGTTCTTCGACCGGCATCGGGCTGTTCAGCGGCTGCTTCAGCAACTCAACCAGGCGATAACCACGCTCAAGTTGCGCCTTGGAAATCGCGTCGAGTTCTGAACCAAACGTTGCGAATGCTTCAAGTTCACGGAACTGTGCGAGATCCAACTTCAAAGTGCCCGAAACGCTCTTCATCGCTTTGATCTGCGCCGCACCACCCACGCGGCTTACCGAGATGCCCACGTCAACAGCCGGACGTACGCCTGATTTGAAAAGGCTGTCCTGCAGATACACCTGACCATCGGTGATCGAGATCACGTTGGTGGGGATGTACGCCGACACGTCGCCGGCCTTGGTCTCGATCACTGGCAGCGCCGTGAGTGAACCGGCACCCTTCTCGTCGCTCAACTTGGCAGCGCGCTCGAGCAGACGGCTGTGCAGATAAAACACGTCACCCGGATACGCCTCGCGACCCGGCGGACGACGCAGCAAGAGCGAAATCTGACGATACGCCTCGGCCTGCTTCGAAAGGTCGTCGTAAACGATTAACGCGTGCTCACCCTTCTCCATCCAGTGCTGACCCATTGCACAACCGCCGTAGGGCGCTAGGTATTTGAACGGTGCGGGGTCGCTCGCAGGTGCAGCGACAACGACGGTGTATTCCATCGCCCCGTATTGACGCAACACTTCCACCGTCTGCGCGACAGTCGAGCCCTTCTGCCCCACCGCCACATAGATGCACTTCACGCCGAGACCTTTTTGATTGAGGATCGTGTCAATCGCGACGGTCGTCTTGCCCGTCTTGCGGTCGCCGATGATGAGTTCGCGTTGACCACGACCAATTGGCGTCATCGCGTCGATGGCCTTGATGCCCGTCTGCAACGGCTCGTGCACGGGCTTGCGACCCATGATGCCGGGTGCCTGCACTTCTACGCGACGGAGCTGTGCGCCAACGATGTCACCCTTGCCGTCGATCGGGGTACCCAGCGCGTTGACCACGCGCCCGAGCATCGCGTCGCCGACTGGCACCGACAGAATGCGGCCAGTCGCCTTGACAGTCTGTTGTTCTTCAATGGCATCTGAGTCGCCGAGCACGACGACGCCGATCGACTCTTCATCGAGGTTGAGCGCTAGACCCACTGTGCCGTCTTCAAACTCAAGCAACTCGTTGACCGCACAGTCGGGAAGACCGCTGACGCGCGCAATGCCGTCGCCGATTTCGGCGACGCGACCGACGGTACGGGCTTCGACCGACGGCGTGTAGCCGTCGAGCCCCTTGGAAATCGCTGCTGCGATATCTGCGGCAGAGAGAGTGAGTTCGGACATGGTGGTTTCCTTTCGAATGACGGCCTAGAGACGGGCCTTAACTTGGTCGAGTCGGGTGCGCACAGAGTCATCGATCACGTCATCGCCAACGGTGGCGACGACGCCACCAATCACGCTCGGATCGACTACGACTTTCAAATTCACACGCTTGCCGGTGGCTTTGGCGAGAGCGTCAACCAGGCGAGTCTTCTGTGCATCGCTCAAGGCAACCGCGGTGCGAACCTCGGCAACTTCAAGTTGCTTCTCGCTTGACGCGCGCTTCACGAGGGCATCGGCGACCTGCGGCAAAAGCGAAACATGACCGGTGCCGACCAACATCGAGGCCAGTTGTACGGTCACGTTGTGGGCCTTGCCGCCAAGCAGTTGCTCGACGATCTTTTGACGACGCTCAATGGGTAACGAAGTGTCGCCCAACGAGCCGCGCAGGGCTTCGTTGGTTTCGTAGGCGCGAGCGAGACGGAACATTTCGTCTTCGACCGTTGCCAACACGTCATTGGCGACGGCAATCTCGAACATTGCGGTGACGTAAGCAGTGATCTGCTGAGAGCTCATCGGCCAGCACCCACCTTGGCAATGAAGCCATCAATCAGTTCTTGTTGAGTTCGCTCGTCTAATGCAGCGCGAACGGCGTCGGTGGTCGCTGCGGCCGACAGTCGGGCAATCTCGGCACGCAGCTCGTCACCCGAGCGGGCGCGAGCAGCTTCGATTTCCGCAGTTGCTCGGGCCTCCATGTCGGCGACTTCGGCAGCAATGCGGGCTCGGCCTTCTGCAAGCACTGCCGCCGCCTGCGCATCTGCCTCGGCAAGTATGCGCGCTCGTTCACTGGCAACGTCTCCAAGGGCGGTGCGAATATTGGCCGCATCACTGGTGGCCTGTTTCAGTGCAGCTGCAGCGTCGTCAAGTTCCTTCTGAATCTTGGCCGTTCGCGCCTCGAGACCCTTCTTCGCTGCCGGCCAACCAAACTTGTACAGCGCGCCGAAGATGATCAGCGATGCGAGACCGCCATAGATGATTTCACCGATTTCCGGAAACAGCCAGTGGTGTGACAGTGACGGATCTTCGGCAGCGATGATGCTGTAAAAGTTCACGAATGGCCTCCGCTCATGGTCGCATCAACGGCACGCTTCACAACCGCGGCGTCGGGTGACTTACCGAGCACCAGCTGCGCAGCACGTGACGTGACGTTGCCAACAGCAGCCGCCACTTCTCCGCGAGCGGCAGTCCGCGCAGTCTCGAGCGACTTGTCGGCATCGGCGCGCTTGGCGGCGATGCGAGCGTTCGCTTCGGCGACCTTCGCCTGACGCTCAGAGTCGAGCGTCTGGCGGGCCTTCTCGACTCGCCCAGCGGCCTCAGCACGCACTTCGGCAATTGCTGCCTCATACGCCGCAACGTCGCTCTGCGCAGCAGAGCGCGTGGCTTGCGCCGACTCGTGTCCGTCGCGAATCATTCCGTAGCGGGCCTCCATGCCCTTTCGCACCTTCGGTACGAGGAACACCCGCATCACGAAGAGGAACACGAGAAAGGTTCCCGCGCCCCAGAACAGTTCCTTCCCTTCCGGGGCGATGGGGTTGGGCCCCATGTCCTCGGCGGCAAGAAGGATGGTGGAAAGCAACATGGCCGTCAGCGTCTTCGACTAGGCGAACTTGAGCAGAATGAAAGCGACGAAGCCGATCAGGGCGAGCGCTTCAGTGAACGCCACACCGAGGAACATCGTCGTGCGAACCATGCCGGCTGCTTCAGGCTGACGGGCCATCGACTCGATGGCCTTTCCGAAGATGATGCCGATGCCGATGCCTGGTCCAATCGCGGCGAGGCCGTAGGCGTAACCTGCCGACGCAGCGGCGGCGGTGTTCTTCGCAGTTGCCGGATCGACGACCGCGTCACCCGCCTCGGCCGCGATGCGGGCGATTGTTGCTAGTGCTTCCATTGCTGTTATCTCCTTGTTGGTTGGTTGGTATTCGTTTCTGGATTAATGCTCGGCATGCGATGCCATGTTGATGTACACGGCGGTCAACGTGGTGAAAATGTAGGCCTGCAAGAAGGCGACGAGTACCTCAAAGCCGGTGAGGAAGAGCAATACGGCAAATGGCAGAACGCCAACAGGTATGAGAATGCGGTCGCGAGCCTGGAAAAGCGCCTCGGAGAGCAGCGCGAAGATGACGAGCAGCAAGTGACCCGCCAACATGTTGGCGAAAAGTCGCACTGCCAACGAGAACGGTCGCACGATGAACGTGGAAATCAATTCGATCGGCGTCACCAAGATGTAGAGCGCCTTGGGCACCCCAGGTGGGAAGAGCACCGACTTGAAGTAACCAAGCGGTCCTTGATGCTTGATGCCAGTGGCGTTGTACACGACCCACACCATCAACGCCATGAATGCGGGAATTCCCATGCGCGCGGTGGCGGGCATCTGGATTATCGGAATGACTCCCGGAACGTTGCTCAGATAAATGAAGATGAAGATCGAGAGCAGGAATGGTGTCCAAGCCAAGCCCGACGGGCCCATGGTCTGCATGATGATCTGTTTCTCGATGAAGTCAATAATCACCTCGGCAAGATTGCGGGCACCCTTTGGAGCCTTCTTTGGATCTTTCCGCGCAGCGGCGAGGAAGATGCCCATACCGATGAGTGCCGAGGCAAAACCAATGAGCACCACCTTGTTCACGGTGGGCAACACATCTTGCCAACGCAACAACATGTTGATTGGCGGAAACTCAAAGGCCAAGAGCGAAAGTTGATTCATGCGCTAGCGCTTTCTTTCGAGAGATTGTCGGTGGAGACGGTAGTAGACGATGAGGCATCTGGTCGTAAGCCAGGGAATGCCAAGGTCGCCGAGACGTAGCGCATTTCCCAGAAGAGCAGGCCGAGGTGGGTCACGATCAGCGTGAGTCCGAGGGCGACGAGGTCAACCCACGGTTCGTTGCGCACCAGCATGACGGCGAGTGCCACGATGCCGAGTCGCAAGATGTACCCAAAGAGCGTCGCCGCCATCATCAGCGCATACGAGATGCGCGCAGTTGTGGCAACCAGACCGGCGGCAATCATGAAGTTGCACAAGACGAGCCCGAGACCGTATGCGCTCGACCAGGCGCCGGCATCGCCCCAGATCAACCACGATGCGCCAATCAAGACTGGTGCGGCTATCAAGCCGCGCTTGACAATGTCGCGCGTGATCTCTGCCTCGGGCGACGGCCCGGTGTCGCGCATCGCGAGCACCGACGGATTCACGTTGTTGTTCATCGCGCCCGTGCCGTTTCGCGCCGCTCGGCTTCAAGTTGCGACATTTGCGCGTTGTACACGTAGTAAAGCTTCACGAACTGCGCCACCAGGGCGACGACGACGAACACAATCATGAAGAGCGGAGTCGTCTCCACGCGCCGATCAATGAACCAACCGAGGACGAAGAACACCAGCGCGGTGCCCGCAATTTCCATTCCTCTGCTGAGTGAGTCGGGCTGCGCTGGCACTGGTGACACCTTTGTTGATGAACGTAGAGTTCGGCTCACGAGGCTTGTGAACCGTAGAACAATCTAGGCGTGCGGCTCGTCTCCGACCAAATCCGCTTCGTGAACTTGTGCGTCGTGACGTCGAATTCGTGGGTGCAATACCGTGAACACACTCAACGCACTACCCACGATGAGGAAAATCACCAACGCTGAACCCGTGCTGTAGAGCGCTGAAAACAACACGACCGTCGAGAGCAGAGCGGCCCAGCCCCACAGAATCACGACCGAACGTCGCGGGCCGTGACCCAGCTGAATCAAGCGATGATGCAAGTGACCCATGTCTGCTTGGGTGAAACTGCGACCGCTGGCGGTGCGGCGGATGATGGCAAAGAGCACGTCGACAATCGGCACGGCGAGCACCAACAGCGAGATGAAAATCGGCGCCAAAAAGAAATACGTCTGACCATTCGCCGATTGCGTGTCAGGGTCGGCACGTCCTCCGACCACGCTCGTGGCCACTGCCATGAGCAGACCGAGCAAGAGCGAACCACTATCCCCCATGAAGATGCGCGCGGGGTTGAAGTTAAACGGCAGGAATCCGATGCATACGCCGACGGCGATGATCGCCACGAGCGGCCCAATGTTCGGCTGAGGTAAGAGATTGCCCTCCGCGAGATCGCGCGAATAAATGAAGAACGCCGCTGCGCCAATCGCCACGATGCCGGCGGCCAATCCGTCGAGACCATCGATCAAGTTGATGGCCTGCGTCATGCCGAGCAGCCAGAACACCGTGAAGAGCGGCACCCAGTCACCCGACAACACGAACACGTCGAGAAACGGCACACGGAACTGAAACATCGTCACGCCAAACCACACGAGCGCAACGGCAGCCACAACTACACCGGTCACCTTCGCGGGCGGTGAGATATCACGAATGTCGTCGAGAATGCCGAGCGCAAAGATGATTGCACTTGCGACCACTACCCCGATGATCTCCGTGCTGTCTTGAAAGAGCTGGTCAAAGTCACCGATGAGACTCGCGCCGACAATCGCCGCGAGAATGCCAATGAACATGCTGATGCCACCCACATCGGGTGTCGGCACGGGGTGCATTCTGCGCTCGTCAGGTGTCGCCTGCCAGCCGTGCGCACGCGCAAAACGAATGACCGCTGGCAGGCTCGCAGCAGTTGCGACTGCAGCAATAAGCCCGACCAAGAGGTACGAGCGAAGGGAAATCATCGATAGGCGGGAAACGCCGCACACAACGCCGCCACCTTGGCGCGCACGTCTGCGACAATGGCCGGGTCGTTGCGACCTTTCAGGGTGGTGACGATGAAGTCGGCGATGGTTGACATCTCACCCTCACGCATGCCCTGCGTGGTCACCGACGGCGTGCCAATTCGCACGCCCGAGGTAACGAATGGGCTGCGCGGGTCATTGGGCACGGTGTTCTTGTTCAACGTGATGCCGGCCATATCGAGCACGGCCTGAGCTTCTTTGCCGGTGAGGTTCGCGTCGAATGGTCGCAAGTCGACCACCATCATGTGCGTATCGGTGCCACCTGAGACCAGCCGGAACCCGCGAATCGCGAGCGCCTCGGCAAGTGCCGCCGCATTCTTCACGATTTGGTGTGCATATTCGCGAAACTCAGGCTGCAGCGCCTCAAAAAACGCGACGGCTTTGGCTGCGACTGCATGCTCGAGCGGTCCACCTTGTTGACCTGGAAACACCGCCTTGTCGATCGCCTGTGCATGTTGCTTGGTTGACAGAATGCAGCCACCGCGTGGGCCACGCAGTGTCTTGTGTGTGGTGAAGGTGACCACATCTGCGAACGGCACGGGATTGGGGTGCGCTCCGCCCGCGACCAGGCCGGCCAGGTGGGCAATGTCGAACATCATGTAGGCGCCGACTTCGTCGGCAATCTTCTTGAAGGGCTCTGGTTCGATGCGTCGCGGATAACTGGTGGTACCAGCCACGATCATGCGCGGGCGGTGCTCGTGGGCCAGCCGACGCACTTCGTCAAAATCGATGCGCTCGTCGTTGACGCCCACCTTGTATGAGCGGAAGTCGTAGAAGATGCCGCTCGCATTTACCGGCGAGCCGTGCGTCAGATGGCCACCGTGGTCAAGGCTCAGCCCGAGCACAACATCACCAGGCTTGAGCATCGCCTGATACACCGCCATATTCGCACTCGCACCCGAGTGCGGTTGCACGTTGGCGTGATCGGCGCCAAACAGTTGCTTCACGCGGTCGATGGCAAGTGCTTCAATCTCGTCGACCACAGCGTTGCCGCCGTAATACCGCTTGCCCGGATATCCCTCGCTGTATTTGTTGGTGAGCACCGAACCTGTTGCCCGCATCACTGCCGGTGAGGTGAAGTTTTCACTCGCGATTAACTGCAGGCCAGTCGTCTGACGGGTGCGCTCTTTTTCGATGAGTGTTTCAACCTGTGAATCGGGCTTGGAGTCAGAGGGAAATGGCATGGGACCTAGCTTTCGTGAAGCGCAGATTCTTCGGCTTCAATATCCGACAATTGTCCCACACGGCGCGCGTGTCTTCCGCCCTCAAATGGTGTTTCGAGAAATTTCTTGACGATTTGTTCAGCAAGTTCGGGTGTCACAACACGACCACCCATCGACAACACGTTGGCGTCGTTGTGCGAACGCGCCATCTCTGCCAACCACAGGTCATTACACAATGCCGCACGTATGCCGCGCACCTTGTTGGCGGCAATCTGCTCGCCTTGACCGCTGCCGCCGAGCACTATGCCAACATCGGCCTTGGCATCGCGCACGGCCCGTGCTGCTGCTGCACACAGGTGCGGATAGTCGGTGGCTTCGGTCGAATGTGTGCCGTAGTCCTCGACGCGATAACCCTGCGATTCGAGCAATGCAATGAGGTACGACTTGAGTTCGAAACCTGCATGATCGGAGGCGATGGCAATGCGCTTAGCCCCGACGCGACTCATTGAGCGCCAGCCTACGGCTCAACGCTGCGTCGCTGCGTAGCGTTGGCGACATGTCACTCGACCCGCGCACGCCGGTGCTGATTGGCGCGGGTCAAGCGCTCGACCGCGACACCCAGCCTGCGACAGCCAAACACCCGGTTGCGCTCATGGCTGAGGCGGTCACTGCAGCGTTCAGTGACGCTGCCATCACCGCCCCGACGCAGGTCGACTCGGTGCGCGTGGTGCGTTTGCTGTCGTGGAAGTACACGAATACCGCTCATGCGCTGGCATCAGCCTGCGGCATCACCGCGAAGCAATACGGCACGACACCGCACGGTGGCAACATGCCGCAGTCGCTGGTGAACCTCACCGCTCGGCAGATTGCTGCCGGCGAGGTCGAACTCGTGGTGCTGGCCGGCGGCGAATGTGCGCGCACACGCTCGGTAGTGAAAGACGCAAGTGCTCTGCCGTGGCCTGACCCGAACACCAAGACGACTGATACCGAACGTGTGCCCGCAGCTGAGAACATCGTCGAAGATCTCGCTTTGCTTAACGACGAAGAGCAGCGCCTCGGCATCATGCTGCCGGTGCAGCACTACCCGATGTTCGAATCAGCGCTTCGTGCCGCAGCAGGCCGCAGTGTGACCAGTCACGAACGTCGCATCGCCGAGTTGTGGTCGCGCTTCAGCGCTGTTGCTGCTAGCAACCCCTACGCGTGGCTGCAAACTCCGCTGTCTGCAGACCAAGTGCTCACTGTTTCACCCGACAATCGCATGATCGGTCTGCCGTACCGCAAGGTGATGAACTCAAACAACCAGGTCAACCTCGCGGCCGCGGTGGTGATGTGTTCGGCAGAACGAGCCATGGCACTCGGCGTGCCGCGCGATCGGTGGGTCTTCCCTTGGGCGGGAGCCGACTGTCATGAACACCAATTCGTATCAAACCGCTGGTCGTTTGCCGAAACTCCGGCGATACGACTCGGTGGTCAACGAGCGTTGCAGTTGGCGGGGCTCGGCATCGACGACATCGCGCAGATCGACCTGTACTCATGTTTCCCTTCGGCGGTGCAACTTGGTGCGGCATCACTCGGGCTCGACCTCACTCGACAGCTCACCCTCACCGGCGGCTTGTCGTTCGCAGGTGGACCGTGGAACAACTACGTGATGCACGCCATCGCCACCGCGATGATGCGCCTGCGTGAATCACCGGATGATCACGCATTTATCTGGGCCAACGGCGGTTACGCCACCAAGCACGCATTCGGTGTGTATGCGACCACTCCGCCGCCGAACGGTTTTCTCCACGAGTCACCCCAAGCCGCAATCGATGCCCTGCCAGCACGGCAACTCGCCACCGGTGACGATGCCCGAGGTGCAGCGACTATTGAGGCCTACACCGTGATGCATGACCGCGGCGGCGAGCCCGAACGACTGATTGCCGCCACTCTGCTTGCCGACGGCCGTCGCGCTTGGGTGAATGTCGCCGACGCAACTGTCGCGCGAGACTTTGTGACTGACGAACAAGTTGGGCGGCGCGTGGTGCTGCGTCGCAGTGGAGAGCTCGAGTCGGCTTAGTCACAGCGGCGCGCCACCCCGACGAGCGCAGAGCGCTCAGCGTCGCGCCGTGACGATGCGCTCACGACCTGCATGGTCGCGCAACACTGCAATGTCTCGCAGACCTACTGCCTCAGACATCGCACGCACTGCGGCACCTTGTTGATGGCCGATTTCCACCACCAGCACGCCACCAGGTCGCAACCACTCACACGACTCGCCCACGACGACACGTAACGCAGCGAGCCCGTCATCGCCGGCGAACAATGCCTCGTGGGGTTCGTGTGCAACAACATCGGGCTGCGTCTCGGGATCGTTATTTGCGATATACGGGGGGTTCGACACCACCACGTCGACGGTCTCACGCAACGCCATCGGTAACGCTGCATACCACTTGCCCTCGGCGATGCGCACGTTGGCAGCCGCACGCCCAAGACCCGCCGCATTTGCTCGCGCAACGTCGAGTGCGTCGGATGACGCATCGGTCATCCACACCGTGGTGTGGTCAAGTGGCAATTCGTGAGCGAGCGACAAGCCGATGGCTCCGCTTCCAGTGCCAAGGTCGACGACGACGCGTGGTGTAGCGGCGCGCGCAAACTGCAACGCCACCTGTGCCACCTGCTCGGTTTCAGGGCGTGGAATCAGCACCCGTCGATCAACCAACAAGTCGAGATGACGAAACGCCCAGCGACCCATCACGTATTGCACAGGCTCGCCCGTCAGTCGGCGACGAATCATTTCGTGCAGATGCAGAGCCATTCGCTGTGTGACAGGTTCGCCAAGTGCAGCAGCAAACTCGCTAGCGCTGAGGCCAGCGGCATGTTCGCAAAGCAGTCGAGCATCGCGCGCACTACCGAGTGCTGCCTCGGCGTCGGCCAGCACCTCGCGCCACACCAGCGCGTCGCTCACTCCGCGGCCGTGCACCTCCGGCGCGTCGCTCACTCCGCTCCGATTTCCTTCGCCAACTGCTCGGCTTGGTACTCAAGCGTCAGCGCGTCGACCACGGGGTCGAGATTGCCGGCCAGTACGTCTTGCAGTTGATACAGCGTGAAGCCGATGCGGTGGTCGGTGATGCGATTCTCTTTGTAGTTGTAGGTGCGAATCTTCTCACCGCGACCACCCTTGCCCACCTGGGCGCGGCGCTCGGCCGACATCTTGGCTTCGTGCTCTTCTTGCTTGCGCTGCAACAGTCGCGTGCGCAGCACCTGCATTGCTTTGATGCGATTCTGCAATTGACTGCGCTCGTCTTGCATCGCCACAACGACTCCGGTCGGTTTGTGGGTGATGCGCACTGCAGAGTCGGTGGTGTTCACGCTCTGGCCACCAGGGCCACCCGAGCGATAGACGTCGATCTCCAGGTCTTTTTCATCGATGTGGATATCGACTTCTTCGGCCTCGGGCATCACCGTGACGGTGGCTGACGATGTGTGAATGCGACCGGCGTTCTCGGTGACCGGCACTCGTTGCACGCGGTGCGGGCCGCCCTCAAAGCGCATGCGGCGCCACACGGTCTCACCCTTCATCAGCACCGTTGCTTGATTCACTCCGCCCATCGGCGAACGGTCGTAGGCCATCACATCGAAAGTCCAGCCGTTGCGCACCGACCACGCGCGATACATCTCGAGCAACTCTCCGGCAAAGAGATTGGCTTCTTCGCCGCCCTCTGCTCCGCGAAACTCGACGATCACGTTCTTGCCGTCGTTCGGATCAGGTGGAATCAGCAGAACCTTGAGCTCGTCTTCAAGTCGTACCAATTCGGCCGTGCCGGCGTCTAACTCGGCTTGCAATGAGGGTCGCTCGTCGGCCGAGGCTGACTCGAGCAATTCGCGCGCCACCTCGACGTCTCCCGTCGTGGCGCGATACTTGCGAATGCATTCGATGAGCGGCCCCATCTGCTTGTAGCGGCGCGAGGCGTCACGCAGTTTGCGCTGATCGCCCAGCACCTCGGGGCTGGCGAGGCTGGCTTCGAGTTGCTCGAAATCCGCCACGATGGCGTCAAGTTTCGCGAGCACGGCGTAAAGGTTACGCCGACACGAACGTGGCGGGCTGCGACAGCATCGCCGCAAGTCGTTGCTGAGTGGGCAACACGTTGCGTGAGTCGGCGACGATCAACAGTCGCGCACCTGCATTGAGCCGGTCTCGAGCATCGGCGGCAAATGGCACGGCATCAACCATCACCCCGGCAGTGAACACCACTACCGCTTCGTCGCCATCAATCATCTGGGCGATCGCCGCACACGGCACAGAGTCCTTCAAGTTTGCGCGCGGTACGGGTGGCTCGGCAATGCGCACAACCCGGGCGGCAATGCAAGCCGGGTCTGCCACCACTGCAGCCCGCAGGGCTCGCTCGGGGGCAAGCCGATTCAGTGGATGCGCCGGCGCCCCCGCTGCGCGGTGTTGCGCCACGTGCGTAACGACGCCACGCAGTTGGTCTACACCAGCGTCATCGCCGTGCAACATGCGAAACGTCTCGCGATCGTGTGACCCAACGCCGATGCGCAGACGAGCGACGCCGTTTTCATCAATCACGCGGGCAACTTCGAGACCCTGCACTTCACCTGCAACCACACCGTGTTCGATCACGACGTCAGCACCCGCAGTGCGAACGGTGTTGCCAAGTTCGAGATGTGCAGCTGCGGGCTCACGTCGCACCAAGTGGGGTGCAGGTGTCACTGCGGTGAGCTTCGTACCACTGAGCGCACAAATCTCGATATCTAGCGGGAAATATGCCGCCTGTCGCGCTACGACTCCGAGCGACTCGGCCTCGCCGATAATCGTCACCCGGGCGATTGGAGATGCGTTGCGTAAGTGCGACTGCGCCACCATGGTCAACGCCGTGCCGAGCACGCCGGTGGCACTCGGTGTTGCGGTGCCCGGGTCTGCCGTCAGAGGTCGGGCAGCCAACCACAAAGCGTCGGCAGTGCGGAGGCCTACGAACCGCCCAAGGTCAACGTCGGTT
This sequence comes from Acidimicrobiia bacterium, assembly GCA_010025655.1. GTDB lineage: Bacteria > Actinomycetota > Acidimicrobiia > Acidimicrobiales > Ilumatobacteraceae > F1-60-MAGs027. The sequence goes on along the minus strand of RGSV01000002.1, from coordinate 1,966 downwards.
GCCTCGGTCGCATCAGTATCTGATGCCCGAATCGCAGCCCACAACATCGCGCGAGCAACGGTGCGCTCACGTGTTGCCGATTCGCGAGCCGTGTCGCTCACGTCAGGCCGTTGGCTGCTTGGCGATCTCCGAGAGGAATTCGTCGTTCGTCTTGAACGACTTCAAACGGTCGATGAGCAGTTCGAGACCCGGTGCGGCATTGCCGTCGGCGGCCAAACCGCTCAACACGCGACGCAGCTTCCACACCATCTGCAACTGCTTACGGTCAAACAGCAGTTCCTCGTGTCGAGTGCTCGAGGCGTCAACGTCAATCGCCGGATAGATGCGTCGCTCGGCAAGTCTGCGATCGAGGCGCAGTTCCATGTTGCCGGTGCCTTTGAACTCTTCGAAGATGGCTTCGTCCATGCGGCTATTGGTTTCCACCAGTGCCGTGGCGAGAATCGTGAGACTGCCACCCTCTTCGATATTGCGGGCTGCGCCGAAGAACTTCTTCGGCGGATACAACGCACCCGCATCAATACCACCCGACATGATGCGACCAGTTGCAGGCGCAGCCAGGTTGTAGGCGCGCGACAAGCGCGTGATGCCGTCGAGGATGATCACAACGTCTTCGCCTGCCTCGACCATACGCTTGGCCTTTTCGATGGCGAGTTCAGCAACTTGCGTGTGTTCGTCTGAGGGGCGATCGAATGTCGATGCGATGACTTCGCCCTTCACGGTGCGACGCATGTCAGTGACTTCTTCAGGTCGTTCGTCGATGAGCAACACGATGAGCTTGACCTCAGGGTGGTTCTTTTCGATGCTCGTGGCGATGGTCTTCATCACCGTGGTCTTGCCGGCCTTCGGTGGCGACACGATGATGCCGCGCTGACCTTTACCGATCGGCGAGATCAGGTCGATGATGCGTGCCGTCATGTTCAGTGGGTCGGCCAGCGATGACAACACCAACTTCTCATCGGGGAAGAGCGGCGTTAGGTCTTCGAACTTCTTACGATTACGTGCCTTTTCGGGGCTCTCACCGTTGACGGTGTGCACTTCGAGCAACGCTGGGTTCTTTTCGTTGCGGCCCGCGGGTCGCGACAAACCGGTGATGTGGTCACCCTTGCGCAAACCATATTGACGCGTGAAACGCACCGATACATACGCATCGTTGCGCGTGCCGAGATAGCCGCCGAGTCGAAGGAAGCCGTATCCCTCGTCGCGTAGGTCGAGATAGCCCTCGACTTGCACGGGATCGTTGCTCATCGGCTGATTCTCCTCAATGGTCTCCAACTCGTAGCGATCGTCACCCTGCGGACCGTCGTCGCGCGGGCCTCCACGACGGCGTCCACGGCGGCGGCGATTGCGATTGCCACCATCGTTGAAGTTGCGGTCGCGATAGTTGCGGTCGCCACGGTCGCCGCCGCGCGATTCGCCGCGGTCACCGCGATCGCCGCGATCGCCACGGTCACCGCCGCGCGAGTCACCACGATCGCCACCACGCACGCGGGCGTCAGGGGCAATAGGCGTACCTTCGTGCTCGGCGAGTTCCACTTCCCAATCAGCAAGTGGTTCGCCATCAGCACCGAGCGGCTTCGCGGATGCTTGGCGTTTATCGTCGGACTGCGGGGCCATGGTTTCCTCCAGGATTTTGGCGATGAGATCTGCTTTGTTCGCCGCACTGACCCCTTTCAGGCCGAGTGCTTTGGCAATTTGGATGAGGTCGTCGCGATCTTTTTCTTCGAGTTGTGCTCGACCAAGCTGCGGTGCGGCCACGTTTCCTTCTTTCGGGGCGACACGATGATGCGGCGCCCTTCAACGATGCTTCGCGTCAGAATCGATGCTTGCGCGTCAGAGTCGAGACTGCGGGGGCATGCTCGGCAACACCGAGCGCCTCTACCCTACCGCGTCGCGGTTGCACTCGCAACAAAGCGCTGCACCGCTGCCAAGTCGTTAGGAAGCCGTTCGGTGCGCTCAGGTCGGTCGA
>RGSV01000001.1 GCA_010025655.1 Acidimicrobiia bacterium | reverse complement strand
GACTTGAAGCAGCCCTGCGCAGCACCGAGGCAACCTCGTGAAAGCCATGTTGGTAGGCGATGTCGTGAGTGGTGCTGCGCAGGGCTGCTTCAAGTCGGTCGCTATCGAGGTCACGCAAGCCGGCGAATGCGCCGGGCTTGGGGGAGAGCCACCAGCCTTGCAACGACTGATCAACCAGGCACAGCGAACCGCGTTGCGACATGGTCGCAATCACCGAAGCATCGATGGGTCCGGCTGGTTCGACGACAAACGATTCGGAAAAGATATTGCGCAACTGTTCGACCGTCACACTGCGATACAGCCGATGAATGGCAGCGATGCTGAGTTGGTTTTCGACCAACTCGGCGACGTAGGTCATGGTCGTGCGGGAGGCCTCAGCCAACGGTGTGCCGCGCGACTCGTCGCGAAACGTTCGCGAGATCGCATAACGGTGATGCCCGTCGGCGATGAGCACTGGTGCCGACGAGACGAGCGAGGCAATCGAGCGAACTCGCGCGGGGTCATCAACTCGCTCGACCCGATGCGTCACGCCGTCGTCGTCGCGAAACTCGCCGAGCAGCTCACCGCCAGCCACGAGCGCGTCGCTCAGCTGTTCACGCAGCGACAGGCCCCACACCGGCGAGAGGTTGCACGACGTTGCTCGCGTGAGGTCGAGCCGATCAGTCTTGGCTTTCGGCGTGGTGCGCTCATGCGGCAAGACCGCCCCCGAACCTTCGTCTACCACTTCGAGTGCGCCGATTACGCCAACGGTGTTGCGCTGCGCGCCGCTCGCATCGGTGAAGCGCATGCGATAGAGCGTGAACGAAGGTCGCGTGTCATGTGTGAGAACTCCGCTGGCACGCCAAGCGCCCAAGGTGTTCGCTGCCGCAACATAGGGGTTGTCGCCACCAGACGAGTCGTCGCTGATGGGCAGATCGATGGCGACGATGTTGTACGGGTCGAGTTCGGCGAGACGGCGACGATCGTCGGCGCTCAGCACGTCGTAGGGCGGGGCAGTGACGCGCGCAAGATCGGCGCGTGGCGAATAGCGCAGCGCTCGAAATGGCAAGAAGGCAGGACCCGTAGCTGCGGATGGCACACGACAAGATTGGCAGGTCGGTGGCGTTCGACGCGCCAACTAGCGTCGGTTATGCCGTGAAGTCTCCCGTCTTGTGCGATCTCGACGGCGTGGTCTGGCTGATGCACGAGCCGATTGCCGGAAGCGTCGAAGCGATTGCTCGCTTGCGGCAGGCGGGTCACCGGGTGCTCTTTGTGACTAATAATTCGTCGGCGACCCTCGCGACGCAAGAGGCCGCGCTCGCCAAGATCGGCGTACCAGCCGTTGGCGACGTCTGCACGTCAGCGCAAGCCGCTGCTCTGCTGCTGCGGCCTGGCGAGCGGGTGTTGGTGGCTGGTGGGCCAGGCATCGTCGAGGCGATTGGCGCCGTGGGTGCCGTCGTCGTTGCGCGCACCGACGACCCAATGGATGATGCTGAGTTCGCGCGCCACGCCGTGGAAATCGACACCGTGATGGTTGGCTACCACTCGAGTTTCGACTATCAGGGTTTGACTCGTGCGGTGACGCCGATTCTCGGTGGCGCGCGACTGATTGGCACCAATGATGATCCCACCTATCCGACACCTGCGGGGCTCATCCCCGGCGGTGGTTCACTTCTCGCCGCGATTGCCAAAGCTGGAGGCGTTCGACCAATTATCGCCGGTAAGCCGTTTGCGCCGATGGGTCAACTCGTGCGCCAACGTCTCGGCATCGACGACCTGAGCGTGGCGTGGATGGCGGGCGACCGCGACTCAACCGACGGTGCGTTCGCTCGATTGGTGTCGGCACGATTTGCGTTGATGCTCTCTGGAGTCAGCGAGTCGCCCGATGACCGCACCGTTGCGCCCGACGCCGTGTTCGACAACCTCGCTGGTCTTGCCGACCATCTGTTGCGTGCGTAAACGAGTCGACGAAGCGCTCGTCGTCGCCGGGTTGGCGCGCAGTCGTGAAGAAGCGACGGCGCTCATCGATGACGATCGAGTAACAGTGAATGGGGCACCGGTGTTGAACCACGCACGGCAGGTCGCCGAAACCGACCGCCTGGTTGTGCTCGACGTCGAACGATTCGTGAGCCGCGGCGGTCTCAAGCTTGAAGCTGCTCTCGCACACTTCGATGCACTCGGTGACTCCGTAGCCGTCGCCGAAAGCCGTGTGCTCGACGCCGGAGCATCAACGGGAGGGTTTGTCGACTGTCTGCTGCAACGCGGGGCTGCACATGTCGTGGCGTGCGACGTGGGTCGGGGCCTCTTGCATCCGCGTATCGCTGGCGATCCGCGGGTCACGGTGCGAGATGGCGTCAACGTGCGCGAACTCACAGCACTTGTTGCCGCCGGTGAGATCACTGCTGACGTCGACCTCGTCGTGGCAGACCTCTCTTTCATCTCGCTCACCGTGGTGGTGAACGACCTCGTTGCGGCCGTGCGCGCAGGTGGCGAACTGCTCGTGTTGGTAAAGCCGCAATTTGAAGCACGCAAAGAGGAAGTCGATCGTGGTCACGGAGTCATCAGTGACCCGGTCGTGCGCGAACGTTGTATCGCTACGGTGCGCAATGCACTTGAGGTGGCCGGTGCGCGCGTGGTGGCTGACGTCGAGTCTGCGGTACCTGGGCCGGCGGGTAATCGCGAGCACTGGTTGCGGGCTCGTAAGCACAGGGCTGCTCAATAGCCTGAACACCATGGCGAACCTGCTCGTGGTGGCGCACCACACCCGCAGCGAGGTCAAGCCATTGCTCACGAAGTTGCGCGAGATGCTGCAGTCGAGCGGTCATCACCTGTGGTTGTGCAGACAAGATGCCGACGCGCATGGCATCCCTGAACTTGCGAACGATCGTGCCGCGAGCGATGCTGATCTCGTTGTGGTGCTCGGCGGCGACGGCACGGTATTGCGCGCCGTGAGCATGTTGGAAGGCGCGCCAGTGCCGGTGCTCGGCGTCAATGTCGGGGTGCTCGGTTATCTCACCGAGGTGAACGTCGCAGCAGCCCTCGACGCGGTGACGAAGACGCTGTCGGGCGTGGCGGGCCGTGATTACCTCATCGACGAGCGAATGTTGCTGTCGGTCACGGTGACGAAACAAGGCGGTTCGACGATGACGTGGCGAGCGCTGAACGAGGCAGTGCTTGAAAAGAGCCAGTCAGGCCACACCGTGTGGATCGACGTGGTCGTGAATCATGAGTTGTTCGAACGGTATTCGGCCGACGGCGTGATAATCGCGACGCCGACGGGTTCGACGGCCTACTCGATGTCGGCACGCGGCCCGGTGGTCTCGCCGCGGCATCGCGCCATGGTGGTGACGCCGGTTTCTCCGCACATGAACTTTGACAGATCGTTGGTGCTCGACCCAGCCGAACATTTGGCGATGAAGGTGGCAGGCACCCGACCTGTCGATGTTTCGATTGATGGTCGACGCGTCATCAGTCTTGGTGAGGGAGACACCGTCGAATTTGCTCCCGATTCATGCACCGCGAACTTCGTGCGCTTCGCGCCACCGAAGTTCCACCAGATTCTGCGCTCGAAGTTCGGGCTCGGAGACTGAGCGTGCCGAGCGGCAAGTTCGGGCTCGAGGGCTGACGATGCTGGTCGAGCTGCGCATCGAGCAACTCGGCGTCATTGACGAGGTCACCGTCGTCTTCGGTGACGGGCTGACGGTGTTGACCGGTGAGACTGGTGCCGGCAAGACGATGATCGTCGAGGCGATCAATTTGCTGGTGGGTCAACGCGCTGATGCATCTATGGTGCGCGCGGGTGCCGATGAGTTGCGCGTCGAGGGGCGTTTCGTGCTGGGCGATGGCACCGATCGAGTCTTGTGTCGAGTAGTGCCGCGCGACGGCCGCTCGCGGGCCTATGTCGACGGGCGGCTCGCGACCGTCGCCACACTGGCGGAGTTCGGGGCAGACCTCGTCGACATTCATGGTCAGCACGAACACCAGAGCCTGCTCGGTGCCGCTGCCCAACGCGCGGCGCTCGACGCCTATGCAGAAGTCAACCTCGAACCGCTGCGCACCGCTCGGGCCGTGCTAACCGAAGTTGATGCGGCCCTCGCGACTATGGGCGGCGACGAGCGCGCACGGGCACGTGAGGTTGACCTGCTGCGTTTTCAGGTTGACGAGATTCGCAACGCACACCTCGACGACCCCGACGAAGATGCATCGCTCGAGCGCCAGATTGACCTCTTGCAGGGTGCCGAGAGTCATCGCGAGTCGCTGCGCGCTGCGATTGCCGCACTCGTCGATGATGACGGTGCAGTCGACCGACTTGCAGCGGGCACGGCGGCACTCGGTCGTGGCGAGGCGATGCGTGAGCACGCAGAACGCATTCGTGAGCTGCAAGCGTTGGTGGCCGACCTTGCCGACGACATGCGACGGGTGCTCGATGAGGTCGATGAAGATCCACAGCGACTGGCCGCACTGGTTGAACGTCGTCAACTGCTCTTTGACCTGCGCCGCAAATATGGCGACGATGTTGCGGCAGTGATCGCTTATGGGGCAGAGTCGGCAGCGCGTCTGGCCGAACTCGAATCGTGGGAAGCGCGCGCGGGTGAGCTCGATCGCCGTCGACAAGCTGCACTCGCCGAAGTGCAGAAGCAAGCGGCGCGAGTGCGGGCCGCCCGCGAGAAGGCGGCACCCCGGCTGGCGAAGGAAGTCGAAGGCCATCTCGCACGGCTCGCCTTGGCGGGTGCGCGCGTGCAGGTGCAGGTAGGTGCTGACGCGGTGGGCGACCCAGCAGGTGACGAGGTGACCTTCCTCATGGCGGCCAACCCTGGTAGTGAACCAGCCGCCCTGGCCAGAGTGGCGTCGGGTGGCGAGCTGGCGCGGGCGATGCTGGCCCTGCGATTGGTGTTGACGCAGGCACCAGCGACACTTGTCTTCGACGAAGTCGACGCCGGTATCGGTGGTGCAGCGGCGGTAGCGGTCGCTGATGCGCTCGCTGACCTTGGGGCGCGACACCAAGTTTTGGTAGTCACGCACTTGGCGCAGGTGGCGGCACAGGCGGCGCACCAGGTGGCGATTGCCAAAGAAGTGCGCAAGGGCATCACCTTTGCCACGGCGCGAACCCTGCGCGACGACGAACGAGTCGACGAGGTGGCGCGTATGTTGTCGGGCGATCTTGCGGTGGAATCTGCCGTGGAACATGCGAGGAACCTCTTGAATGCGAGAAAATCTCCGCGAAAGGCGCGCTCGACTCGCCGCTAGGGGTATGCTGACATCCCGTCAAGGTGTGACCTGACGGAAACTCCGTCAGAACAATCGACGGGAGTAGCAACGTGCCGAAGCATGTGTTCGTGACGGGAGGCGTTGCAAGCGCCCTCGGCAAAGGACTCACTGCGTCGTCGCTCGGTCGCCTGCTGAAGATGCGTGGCCTGCGTGTCACGATGCAGAAACTTGACCCGTACATCAACGTTGACCCGGGCACGATGAACCCGTTCGAACACGGCGAAGTGTTCGTAACCGATGACGGTGGCGAGACCGACCTCGACCTCGGTCATTATGAGCGGTTCATCGACGAGAACCTTTCGCGGGCGTCGAACGCGACGACGGGCAGCATCTATCAGGCGGTTTTGGCCGCCGAGCGTCGGGGCGACTATCTCGGCCGCACGGTGCAGGTGATTCCGCACGTCACCGACGAGATCAAACGGCGCATTCAGCGCATCACCACCGACGATGTCGACGTCGTCATCACCGAGGTGGGCGGCACCGTCGGTGACATCGAGATTCTGCCGTTCCTTGAGTCGATTCGTCAGTGGCGCAACGAGGTGGGTCGCGACAACGTGTGTTACATCCACGTCACGCTGGTGCCATTCATCGGCCCGAGCGGTGAGCAGAAGACCAAGCCGACGCAGCACAGCGTCACCGAGCTGCGCAGCCGCGGCATTCAGCCCGACGTCATCGTCTGTCGAAGCGACGAACCGCTGTCAGACGGCTTGAAGCGCAAGATTTCCGGCCAGTGCGACGTGCCGGTGCGCAACGTCATCAACGCCGCCGACGTGGGCAATATCTATGAACTGCCGCTGATCTTGCACGACGAAGGTCTTGACACGGTCGTGTGCGAGACCTTGCGAATCGAGCGCGACATTGATCTTGCGCCATGGCAGGCGTTGGTGCGACGTGTCGAAGAGTCGACGTCGCCGGTGCGCATCGGTTTGATCGGAAAGTACGTCGATTTGCATGATGCGTATCTTTCAGTCGCCGAGTCGCTGCGCCATGCAGGCTTTCATCACAAAGCCAAGGTTGAGATCGTCTGGGTACAAGCCGAAGAGGTGGAAGGTCTCTTGGCCGACGATCGCATGGCGAGCCTCGACGGCATCGTGATTCCGGGTGGGTTCGGGCCGCGTGGTATCGAAGGGAAGATTCGTGCCGCCGAGTTCGCGCGTGAACACCGCGTGCCGTGTCTCGGGTTGTGTCTGGGCATGCAGGTGATGACGGTCGAGTTTGCGCGCCACGTGCTTGGCCTTGCCGACGCCAATTCGACGGAATTCAACCCCGCCACACCAGACCCCGTCATCGACTTGATGAATGACCAGCGCGAGGTCACCGACAAGGGCGGCACGATGCGTCTCGGTGCGTACTACGCGGTGTTGCAGCCGGGCACCAAGGTGGCAAACGCCTATGGCGAGCCCGTGGTCAGTGAGCGGCACCGTCATCGCTATGAGTTCAATTCGACCTATCGCTCGCGTTTCGAAGAGGCGGGGTTCATCTGCAGTGGCACCTCGCCCGACAAGCGGTTGGTCGAGTTCATCGAGTTGGCCGATCATCCGTATTGGGTGGCGACGCAGGCGCATCCGGAATTCAAGAGTCGCCCTGATCGACCACATCCGCTCTTCCGCGAGCTCATCGGTGCAGCGTTGGCATATCGCGCAGCGCGATCACCACGTGACGCGTCGGCACGCGACGAGGCGGCACCGTCGATTCGCGACCGCGCGGCGGAGTCGGCGCGCTGACGCGCACCGCGATGCGCAACGAGCCAGTCGGCGGTTTTCGTTCGGCACCGCTCGAACACCTCCATGATTGGGCGGTGTGGTCACTGGTACGTGGAGAGTTCACCGACCCCGAGGGCGCCGCATTCAGTCGAACCTTCGTCACGTCGCCCGGAGCAGTGGGTGTGGTTGCACTTCGCGACACGCCGAGCGGTCCCAGCGTGGTGTTAGTGCGCCAATACCGACCAGCGCTGCACCGGTTGGCCCTCGAGATTCCTGCCGGCATGCGCGATCAAGAGGGTGAGGATCCGTTGCTCACTGCACAGCGTGAGTTGCAAGAGGAAGTGGGTATGACGGCTGAGTCGTGGCAACGTTTGGGAAAGCATGTCTCGGCACCCGGCATCACCGATTCGCGCGTCGAGGTGTTCTTGGCGCGCAACCTAAAGGTGGCAAGCACCGATCGGCATGGTCCTGAAGAGCGACATATGACGATCGAAGAAGTGCCGTTCTCCGAAGCGCTGGCGATGGTGGTGGACGGTCGGCTTGATGACGCCAAGACGGTGATCGGACTGCTGCTCACCGAGCGGCTGCTGCGCGCCGCGTGACCTCGCTGGCTGCTGCCGACCGGTTTCTCGCCTGGCTGCAGATTGAGCAAGGCCGCAGCGCCACGACGATCGAGGCCTACCGGCGCGACTTGCGTGACTATGAAGACTGGTTGACGGCGCGCGGCACATCGGCGCTGAAGGCGACGACTGGTGATGTTGAGGCATTCGTGCAGGCGCTGCGCAAGCACGGCAAGGCAGCGCGAACGGTGGCGCGGCAGTTTGCCGCGGTGCGAATGCTGCACAAGTACCTCGCCATCGAAGGTGAACGCACCGACGACCCTGCATCGTTGGTCGATGGCGATGCGGGCGGGCGCGAGATGTTGGTGCCTGGTCGTTGGCGAACTCGCGATCATGCAGACGCCGTGTTTCTCGGGGTGCACGGCACACGCCTGACGCGTCAGGCGGCATTCGCCATCGTGAAGAAGTACGCAGGCTTGGCAGGCATCAAAGAACACGTATCGCCCCACACCCTGCGACACTCGTGCGCCACGCACATGTTGGTGCATGGTGCAGACTTGCGCATCGTGCAAGAGCTACTCGGGCATGCCTCAGTGAGCACGACGCAGGTGTATACGAAAGTCGACGATGAGTTGTTGGCGAGTGTGTATCGCGAGTCGCACCCGCGAGCCGTGCGAAAGTAGCGCCGTGTCAAACCTGTGGCATCTCGCGAAACGATTCGTCACGAGCCTGACTGCCGCGCCACTCACTGCGACAGAAGCGCGTGAAATCGGTGAGATGCTGCTGCCTGCTGAGATGCAACTCTTCTCGCGGTTCAGCACCGCCGATCAGCGACACGCGTTGGTGGTGCTGCGTCGCTTCGACGCGATTGCGACGGGGGCTCCGACTGCGGCGCGGCGAGCGGCGTTGTTGCACGACATCGGCAAGATTGAAGCGCCGCTTGGCACGCTGGCCCGAGTGTTCGCAACAGTGCTCGGTGGGCGAAGTGCCAGGTTTCGTGCTTACCACGAACATGAGGCGCGTGGAGCGAAACTCTTGCAATCGGCAGGCAGTGACGCGCTGACCGTGGCACTCGTGGCAGGCACGAGTGAAGAACCGTGGAAGGGCCTGTTGGCGAAAGCCGACGCGGTCTAGCAGGTAGCCGCCGCGCCAATTTTGGGCGTGCAGTGCTCAGCGCGGCAAGAAACCAATCGCTGCCTGCGCTCGCGCCAATGTGGCGGCAGCAACGGCTTCGGCGCGTTCGTCGCCGAGACGAATGAGTCGTGCGAGTTCTGCCCGATCATTCACCAACTCAGCATGACGTTCGCGAATGGGACGCAGCATCTCGGCAACCGCCGCACCGGTGTCGGCTTTGAGCGGGCCGTATTGCGTGTAGGCATCAGCGACCGCCTCGGGTGTTCGATTGGTGGCAGTGGCGAGAATCTCGAGCAGGTTTGAGACGCCAGGCTTCGTGGTGCGGTCGTAGCGCACTTCGTTGTCGCTGTCGGTGACCGCACGCTTGAACTTGCGTTCGATCGAGGCTGGGTCATCGAGCAGATACACGATGCCCGCGTCACCTGACGCCGACTTCGACATCTTGTTTTCGGGGTTCTGCAGATCCATCACTCGGGCACCGGCCTTCGGGGTGACGGCCTTTGGCAATACGAATGTGTCACCAAAGCGGTGGTTGAAGCGAATGGCGATATCTCGTGTGATCTCAATGTGTTGGCGCTGGTCGTCACCCACGGGCACTTCGTGGGCGTCGTAGAGCAAGATGTCGGCTGCCTGCAGCGCGGGGTAGGTGAAGAGACCTGCCGACACGAAATCAGCCTCACGTTTGGCCGCTTTGTCTTTGAACTGGGTCATGCGGCTCAGTTCGCCGAACGACACGGTGCACTCCATGATCCACGCGAGTTGCGAGTGTTGCGGCAGATGACTCTGCACAAAGACCGTGGCGACGGCAGGGTCGAGACCGACCGCAAAGAGCATGGCGGCGAGCGAGAGCGTTTGGTTGCCAAGCACGTTTGGCGTTTCGGTGACGGTCAGGGCGTGTAGATCGACGATGCCGTGGAACACGTCGTTCTCGTGCTGGCCGCTCACCCAGTTGCGCAGTGCCCCCAGATAGTTGCCGAGATGCACTTCGCCAGTCGGCTGAATGCACGACAGGACACGAGCCACATTCCCAAGTTACTCGTGCGCGTAGCGGTACTCTCGTACAAATGCCCTACGCAGTCACGACGCCCGTCTTCGAGGGGCCATTCGACCTGCTACTGCACCTCATCTTGCAAGAAGAGGTCGACATTCATGAGGTGTCGTTGAGCCGCATCATCGAGGCGTATCTGGCTGAACTTGAGCGAATGACCGAGATGGATCTTGAGGTGGCTACTGAATTCCTGCTCATTGCCGCGACGCTGATCGACTTGAAGGCTCGTCGACTGCTGCCAACCCGCGACGACGGTGAACTCGACGAAGAACTCGCATTGTGGGAAGAGCGCGACCTGCTACTGGCGCGATTGCTTGACTGCAAGACCTTCAAAGACGTTGCCTCGGTGATGCACGACCTCATCGAGCGGGCCGAACTGACGCACCCGCGCTTGGCCGGCCCCGATGAGCGCTTCGCTGCCGTTATGCCCGACCTACTCGAAGGTGTGAGCCCACGACGCTTGCAACGCGCCTTCTTGCGGGCTACCGAACCGAAAGGGCCAGTGTCAATCGACTTGTTTCACGTCGCGCCAATTCGCGCCAGTGTCGCTGAGGCCTTGGAGTTTCTCGTTGGCCAACTGCCGTCGCTTGGGCGAGTGTCGTTTCGGCAACTTATTGCCGGCGTCACCGACCGCATCGAAGTAGTGGTGCGATTCTTGGCGATTCTTGAGCTGTTCAAACAAGGTCGCGTTGATCTCGACCAAGCCGAGCGATTCGGTGACATCACGGTGACGTGGAACAACAATCCAGATGGTGCCGACCTTGCACCAATCGACAACTACGACGGCTGAGGAGACTCGCATGGCCAAGACCGAACCCAGTGATATTGCTCCAGAGGTAGTTGCTGCACTTGAAGCGATCTTGCTCGTCGCCGTCGAACCGGTCAACGTAAAACTGCTGGCTCAGGTGCTTGAACAGCCGACGTCAGTGGTCGAAGTGTTGTGTAATCGGCTTGCGACGAGTTACGACGAGGCCGGTCACGGATTTCAGTTGGTCAAAGTAGCGGGCGGATTCCGCCTGCAGACACGCCCCGAGCTCTCGTCGTATGTCGAGCGGTTCGTGCTCGATGGCCAACAGTCGCGGGTGTCGTCGGCGGCGCTTGAGACTCTGGCAATCATCGCCTACAAGCAGCCGATCTCTCGCCAGCAGATTTCGGCGATTCGCGGTGTCGACCCCGAGTCAGTGTTGCGCACACTGCAAGCACGTGGCTACATCTCAGAGGTTTCACGCGACGATGGCCCAGGTCTAGCAGTGCTCTACGGCACCACTCCGCTCTTTCTTGAACGACTAGGTGTGAATTCGCTCGAAGATCTTCCGCCGATTAGCGACTTCGTACCTGATGCCGGTGTGGTCGAGGCACTCGAAGCAGGCTTGCGAGTCGTGCCCGACTCGACCACCGCCACCGCCGACACGAACGACTGAACCGTTCGTGGCCGACGACGAGCCAAAGGAGAGGCAACAGGGCGAGCGGATCGACGGCGAGCAGCAGGGCGAGCGGCTGCAGAAGGTGCTCGCACAGCGCGGTTTTGGCAGCAGGCGGGTCTGTGAAGAACTCATCGTCGCGGGTCGCGTGACGGTAAACGGCGAAGTTGCAGTGCTCGGTCGACGCGTCGACGTCGAACACGACACCGTCACCGTCGATGGTGCACCTGTCGGAGTGCGACCCGATCTCGTGTATTACCTGTTGCACAAACCGTTCAACGTGATCACGACGGCAAAAGACACTCACGACCGCGTAACGGTCGTCGAGTTGGTGCCCGAAGAGCCCCGCGTTCACCCGGTCGGGCGTCTTGACCTCGACAGCGAAGGCCTCATCATCCTCACCAATGACGGAGACTTGACGCATCGCCTCACGCACCCAAGTTTTGGTGTCGAGAAGGAATACCTGGTGCATGTGCGAAGCGGGCCACAGGGCGTGCCAGAGTCAGCGCTCGCCAAGCTGCGCAGTGGGGTAGAGCTCGACGACGGGATCACCTCACCGGCAAAGGTCGGTCAGGTGCAACCTGGAGTGCTGCGCATCGTGATTCACGAGGGTCGACATCGACAGGTGCGTCGCATGTGTGACGCGGTTGGTCACGAGGTGAATCGTTTGGTGCGCACGCGCATCGGAACCATCGTCGATACTGCGCTCAAGCCCGGCGAGTGGCGGCATCTCACCACCGAGGAAGTGCGCAGTCTCGCAATACGCTGAAGTGCTGTGACGCAGCGCGCAAACGTGCTCGGACTCGGTTTGATCGGCGGTTCGGTTGCTGCCGCCCTGCGCGGTCTTGGTTGGAAGGTCACTGGCACCGACGACGATCCGCAGCGTGCCGCAGAAGCACTCGACCGTGGACTCATCGATGCAATGGGAGTCGATGCCGATTCCGACGTCTCGTTCGTTGCCGTGCCGGTTTCGTCACTGATCAGCGGAGTGCGTCGCATGCTGGCTGAAACTCGCGGCATCGTCACCGACGTCGGATCGGTAAAAGCCCCAGTAGCGGAAGCAGTGACTGATGCGCGCTTCGTCGCCGGCCACCCGATGGCGGGCAGCGAATTGCAGGGTCTCGACGGAGCCGACGCCGGAATGTTTCGTGGTGCCGTTTGGGTGTTGACACCGACGTCAACTACGAGCGATGAAACGTTCGCGGCGGTGGCATCGCTCGTACGCCAGCTTGGTGCCGAGGTGTTGGCTCTTCCGGCTCGCCGTCACGATCAACTCGTGGCTGTCACCAGTCATCTTCCACATCTCGCGGCAGCAACGCTGTTGTCACTGGCCAGCACGCGCGCCGATGACCATGCCGCAGTGATGCGGTTGGCTGCCGGTGGCTTTCGCGATATGACGCGTGTGGCCAGCGGTCACCCGGCGATTTGGCTCGACATTTGTCGTGAAAATCAAGAAGCAATCGTCGAGGCAATTGATGCGATGATCATCGGCCTCACCGACATGCGCAAGATCGTGTTCGAAACAGACTCGGCCGCATTGCAGGCGCGACTCACCGATGCCCGCGCGGTGCGTGCGAACTTGCCCGGTCGCGTACGCGAGTTGAATGATGTCGCGGAAGTGCGAATCCCGATTCCTGACCGAGCGGGCGCTGCGGCAGAGGTCTTCACCCTGGCCGCCGAGTTGGGCGTGAACACTGCCAACTTCGAAGTACGTCACTCGGTCGAGGGGGATCGTGGTGTGCTCGTGATGGTGGTCGATGCAGCGAGCGTCGAATTGTTCCGCGGCGGACTCCTGGCCCGCGGCTTCAAGCCAGCCGTTGCCCGAGTCGCCTGACTCGTGGCTGCTCGCTCGTTCGTCGCACCGCGAACAGCACCAGACACGGCTTCGCTCAGTGGAACAGCTCGGCTCGTTGGAACCGTCGCGATTCCCGGTTCGAAGTCACTCAGCAATCGTGCGCTGGTGTGTGCCGCTCTCTCAACTGGCGAGAGCATGCTGCGAGGCCTGGCGAGTGGTGACGATACGACGCGAATGGTTGCCGGCCTGCGTGCGCTCGGGGCAGAGATTGAACAGTTGGCAGGCGACACACGCGACGTCGTGATGCGCCGCGGAGTCGCGTTGGCCGATGCGTCGGAGTGCTCGGTGCACACCGGGCTGGCGGGTACGACGTCACGATTTCTCACTGCGCTGGCAGCTCTGCGCGTCGGTCGCACCACGATCGATGGTGACGCGGGTCTGCGTCGTCGACCGATGGGAGACGTCATTCGACTCATACGAACACTCGGCGCCAACGTGGAGGAGTTAGGTGAGCCCAACTGTCTTCCACTTGCGGTGAGCCGTGGAGCGTTACAGCTGGAGCATGACAGCTCTACGCGCCAGGCACTAGTGGCGCAAGGCGGGGTATCGAGCCAGTTCGTTTCAGCGATGATGATGGTCGCCCCCCGCTTGGGTGGACTCGTCGTCTCGCTGCCACGTGACATGGTGTCGCGTGAGTACCTGCACATGACTGCGGAGGTGATGCGAGCGTTCGGAGCGCACGTCGAGGTGTCAGACGAGCAGGTGCAGGTCGGGGCGGTGTCGTATGAGGGCAGGCGCTACAACGTCGGTGCTGATTGGTCGTCGGCGAGCTATCCCTTTGCTGCAGTGGCGATTGTTGGCGGCGAAGTGCGCGTTGCCGGTTTGCGCAGCGACACTGCTCAGCCCGAAGCGCAGTTCGTGCACGTGCTGCAGTCGATGGGTTGCGCAGTTCGAAGCGATGCTGACGGCGTGGTGGTCTCACGCGACACGACGCAATCATTGCGCGGAGCCGATGTCGACATGGGCTCGATGAGCGACCTCGTGCCCACGCTCGCGGTGATTGCTGCGTGTGCCGAGGGTCCGACCACCATTCGCGGAGTCGGGTTCATCCGCGCCAAAGAAAGCGACCGCATTGGCGATCTCGCCACGCAACTGCGAGCCGTCGGCACCGAAGTGCAAGAGCTGCCTGACGGCCTGCGCATCGTGCCGCGGGCACTGCATGCTGCGGTGCTCGACAGCCATGACGACCATCGCCTGGCGATGTCGCTTGCGCTGCTTGGTTTGCGTTGCGACGGTGTGGCAGTGCGAGACCCCGAAGTGGTCGCCAAGTCGTGGCCCGACTATTGGGCGGCGATGGCAGGTGGTCTGGGCCTCGAGATTAGAGACGAGCCACATCGATAAGTCGGCGTCGCGCGCCGAACTTTGGGGCGGCATTGCCGGCTCGCTCGAGGGTGCGCACCACTCGCCAGCGCTGGCCGGCATATGGCGCAAGGGTGGCGATCATCTCGTCGTCGGTGCCACGCGGCAAGCCGGTGAGCGCCCACGCCACGGTGTTCTTCACGTGAAAGTCGCCAATTGGCAGGGCGTCGGGGTCGCCGTGTGACACGCCGACGGCTACCGCAGCTGTCCACACGCCAATGCCGGGCAGTTTCATGAGTGACGCACGCGCCTCTTCGCCCGTGAGGTCGCGCGTGCGCTCGATATGAGCGGCGTAGCGGGCGGCAGTTTGCAGCGTGCGGGCGCGTTGTTGTTCGATGCCGAGTCGATGGAACTCCCACGACGAGATGGCACGCAGCCGCCCTGGTGACGGCGGCAGGTGTAAGTCGAGATTGCCTGGTGCCGGCTCGCCGAAGCACCGACACAAGGCCGCCCACTGGGCAAGAGCTTGGGCTGCCGTGATGCGTTGGCCGAGAATTGCAGGTAACAGCTCGTGATATGGCGACTCGGTGCGTGGCAGATGCAGATGACCCACGTCGCGCAACGCCCGCTGCAACGCAGGGTGTGTGGTCGCCGTCATCGTGGGTGGTGAGTCGCCATGCCCCGCCATGTGCGTCACCCGTGCTGCCAGCCACTCGCCGCCTGGCCCGTGTGTGGCAAGCACCTCGGCGGCTGGAAGCTGTGCTGCATCGGTATCGGCGATCCAGCGTGTCGGGGCGACAAATTCGATGCTGCCTGGCCCATCGGGGGTGAGCGTGGCCCGGCTCACGTGTGCCCGCTCGGTGCCAAGGACGACTCGCGTGGTCGCGTCAGTTACGCCATTGCGCAACAGCGCGAGATCGAAGAAGTGCAGTGCGCCGATGTGCCAACGGTACGCCTCGGGTGCGATGTGGTCGGTGATACGCGGTCACCGAGCGTCGTCGTGCACTAGATTTCGGGGCGACAATCGGAGGCTGAGAGTGGAAGAACGCGAGATCATGACCTGGGAGTCGTTCGGGGTCGCGAGCCGCGAGTTGGCGGTGCAGATCGCCAAGTCGGGGTATGAAGCCGACATGATCCTCGCGATTGCGCGCGGTGGTCTGCTCGCTGCCGGAGCGTTGGGTTACGCGTTGTCGGTGAAGAACACCTACACCTTGAACGTCGAGTTCTACTCCGGTGTTGATGAGCGTCTGCCGATTCCGATCATGTTGCCACCGGTGCCGTCGATGATCGACTTGCGCGATTCGCGCATACTCATCGTCGACGACGTCGCAGATACTGGGCACACGCTCAAGTTGGTGAATGATTTTTGCGCTGGTCAGGTGCGCGAGTCACGCATTGCGGTGTTGTATGAGAAGTCTGGCTCGATCGTGAAGTGTGATTACGTGTGGAAGCGCACCGACCAGTGGATTAACTTCCCGTGGAGCGACAAAGACCCGGTGGCCAAGCGCGCCTGGAGCGTGAAAGACGCCTGAGCCGCGGTGGCCCTGCTCGGCAATTAGGGCAGCGAAATGGTTGGGTCGAGAAACTCGTTGGTGGCGATATCGGCGGCCGTCAGATCGGGCACCTCGACACCTTGGGCGCGCAAGATCGGGATTGCCTTGGTGATGAAGTCGTCGATGCGCGGTGACTCGAAGTCGCCGAAGGTTGGTGTGTCGCCGTTGGCGATGATGCCGAGGCCCAGCATGGTGTCAACCGCATAGGCGGTGAGCGATTCGTCTTGGGTCCAGAACGTGTCGAACGCTTTCACCGCGGCGATGATGATCGCGTTGGTGCGTTGTGGGGCGGCGATGTAGTCGAGTTGTGCATGTTGCATCATCGGCACCAACTTGGTGAGGCAGCCGCGCAGTGCATCGAGTCGCAGTTTGTTGATGGCGAGGTTCTGTGGGTACGAAGTCCAACCTGTGTCGTGCAGCAGCTGATAGGCGACGCTGATCGCACCCGAGTCGAGGTTGAGGTAACGGTATGGCTCGCTCGTGGCGAAGCCCTGGTGGGCGACATCGTCGGTCGTGAGCAACAGGTTGCCCTTGTAGTTGCCGTCGACTTTGTCGGCGGGCACCACGCCTTCGCCAACGAGATATCGCATGAACGGCCGATCGCCGAACACGCTGATAGCCGAAACTTCGGCGGCGATATCGGCGATGGTTTTGGCGTCGGGATGCTTGGCGGCATCCCACATGATGACCTGCGGGTTCACGCTGAGAGCGTTGAAGACGGCAAGCGTCGGGGTTTCTGCCTGGCGTGAAAGTGCTACATCGGTGCCGACGTAGCCAAACATGATGCTGCCATCGAGAAACATCTCGGTGACAACCGGTGACTCGATGAAGGGGCCTCCCGCGCGAATCTCGAGATCGACCCCGGTGTCGACTCCACGAAACACGAGCGAGCCAGTCGTGGCGCCGCGCTCGGCATCGACCTGGTAGTCGTCGCCCAAGAGTTCGTAGATGCCGCCGTGTTCGGCCTGGGGGAACCAGTCGGTTTGCACGACGATGGGCGAGAAGCAGACCTGCGAGAGATCGTTCGGGTTTGGCTGTTCGGCACCGACGGTGGTGGCGGTCTCGGCTGGTGTCGTGGCATCGGTCGCCACGTCGTCGTTCGAGCACGAGGCAACGATGAGCAGCGCGGCGGCCATGGAGCCAGCGCGACGCAACGTGCGGGCTGACATCGCGCGGGCTGACATCATGCGGAGCCGCATCGAGCTAGCTGGTTTCGTCACGGTTTGTGCCACGGGTCGACGAAGAGTTTACGCAGCAGACCTGCTACGCCGAAGAACCCAAAGCCAACGAATGAGGCAATGAGCGCGGTGACGAACATCGGCCCCGAGCGAGTGTCGAGAAAGAAGTAGTTGATCAGCCGACCGAGACCAGCATCGCCGCGCGTGAAGAAAAAGTCGCCGACGATCGAGCCAATGACCGCCAGCCCAGCACTGATGCGCAAGCCTGCAAAGAACGACGGCAGGCTGGCCGGAATCCACAGCTCGCGAATCGTCACCGCACGACTGGCCCCGCGCAAGACGAACAAGTCACGCCACGACTGGGGAATTGAGCGCACGCCAAAGAGCACGTTGCTGGCGATCGGAAAGAACGCCACCACGACGGTGACAAAGACGCGCGCGGCGAATGACGGCCCAAAGATGCGCACGATGATGGGGGTCAGCACGATGACGGGGGTGACCTGCACGGCGATGAGCCACGGCCATATCGCACGTTCAACGGCACGTGCCGATGCCATGAAGAGCCCGAGTGCGCTGCCGAGCACTACGGCGATGATAAGTCCCGTGAAAGCGGTTGCCACCGAGATGCCCGTTGCCGTCGCGATGCGTTCAACGGTGCGGGTGTTCAACCCTTCGAACAACTTGTGCGGTGGGGGAACGATGAGGGCCGAGCCGTCGCTTGAGGCAAAGTTGTTGTCGAGCGAGTAGGCGAGGCCGTACCAGAGCCCGACGAACACGCTCACGCTCGCGAGGGGCGCGCGCCAACGCTTCGTGCGCGAAGCACTCATCGGCGTACGACTCATGCGCCAGCCGCCGTGAGGCTTGCCGCTACCTTGCCGCACACGGCCGCAAAGTTGGCGTCGTATCGCAGGCCAGCGTGACGCGGCCGAGCAAGTGGCACCGTCGTTGTTGCTGTGATGCGACCCGGTGCGGGTGACATCGTGAGCACGCGGTCAGCGAGATACACCGCTTCGTCGATGGCGTGGGTGACCAGCACCATTGCGAAGGGCTGTGTCGAATGCAGCGCCAACAGTTCGTCGTGCAGATGGTGGCGGGTGATCTGGTCGAGTGCGCCGAAGGGTTCGTCGGCTAGCACCACGCTCGGTCGTGCCGCCATGGTGCGCACGAGCGATAGCCGCATCTTCATGCCACCTGACAATTCGTGCGGCCACTTGTCGCGATGTTCGGTGAGCCCGGCCCGTGCAAGCAGCGACTCGACGAATGGTGCATCGCTCGCCGCGTCGGCGAGCAGGGTTGCGTTGTCGCGCACTCGCAACCAAGGCAGAAGTGCGGGCTCTTGAAAGATGTAGCCGAGACGAGCGCCCGTGGTGTGCACTTCACCAGCGTCGGGCGACAGCAGCGAAGCAGCGATGCGCAACAACGTGGATTTTCCGCAACCACTCGGCCCGACGATGGCGACGATTTCGCCGGGCTGAACGGTAAGCGACACATCCGTGATGGCTGGCGCACCGTTAAACGAATGCGAAACCGCCGTGATGCTCAACATCGTGGCAACCTTGCTATCGCCAGACGCCGCGTTCAACCATCACCTTGTGCAAGAGCGTGACCTCGTCAGTCATGATGCCGTCGACGCCAAGGTCAAGCAAGCGGTGCATCTCGGTGGGGTCGTCGATGGTCCACACGTGCACCTGAAGCCCGGCTGCGTGGGCACCATCAACGAACGAACGAGTCACGATCGGCAGTGGTCCCTGACGCACCGGCACTTGCGCGGCAAGTGGCACCGCGTCGCCGCGAAACGTCGGTGTGCGGCGCACCCAGGTGCCGAGTCGCACCTTCGCGACATCGCGCGGGCCCATCGACGTGCAGATGCGCTCGCCGAACTCGCTGCGAACGGCATCGAGTCGAGCATCGCTGAATGATCCGATGCACACCCGCTCGAACATGTCGCCGCGCCGCAGTCGCTCGAGCAGATATGGCAGGGCGTGGTCGCTCTTGCAGTCGATATTGAACTTTGCATCGGGCCAGGTGGTGAGCAAGTCATCAAGACGGGGGATCGGCTCACGCCCAGCAACGCGCATCGCCGACACTTCGTCGGCACTGAGGTCGCGAATGAGCCCGGGGCGCCCGCAGGTGCGCTGCAGGTCGGCATCGTGAAACGCAAAGAGCACGCCATCGCGTGAGGCGTGCACATCGGTCTCCATGTATCGGTAGCCGAGGCGATAGGCGTTGTCGAACGCCGGCAGCGTATTTTCTGGGAACTCGCTTGCCCCACCTTGGTGGGCGAACGCGATCGGAGTCGGACCCGCCAAGAACGGATGCGACATGGTGATGCCGCTAGATCGAGCGCCCGGCGTTGGCCCAGTACTCGTCTTTCAATAGGCGCTTGTACAACTTGCCGGTCGGGTGACGCGGTAGATCGGCGCGAAAATCCACCGAGCGTGGGCACTTGACGTCGGCGAGATGTTGGCGACAGTAGGCAATCAACTCTTTGCCCAAAGCGGCGGCCTCTTCTGGCGTTGCCGGCATGGTCACCGGTTGCACAACAGCCTTCACTTCTTCGCCAAATTCCTCATTGGGCACGCCGAACACTGCAATGTCGACCACCTTCGGATGGTTGATCAGCACGTTCTCGCTCTCCTGCGGATAAATGTTGACACCGCCAGAGATGATCATGAACGCCTTGCGATCGGTGAGATAGAGGAACTTGTCGGCATCCATGTAGCCGATGTCGCCGAGCGTGCTCCAGCCACGCCCCTTCGGGTCGCGTGACGACTTTGTCTTCTCTGGGTCATTGTGATACTCAAAGACGGCGGGGCTCTCGAAGAACACCGTTCCGGTCTCACCAGTGGGCAACTCGTTGCCTTCTTCGTCGAGAATGTGGAGGATTCCCGAGATCGCCTGTCCGACGGTGCCCGGGTGGGCGAGCCACTGCTCAGAGTTGCAATAGACGAAGCCGTTGCCCTCGGTGCCCGCGTAGTACTCGTGGATGACAGGGCCCCACCACTCGATCATCTTGCGCTTGACTTCGACCGGGCAAGGTGCGGCCGCATGAATAACGGTCTTCAAGGTCGAGACGTCGTACGTGTTGCGTGTTGCCTCGGGCAGCTTCAACATTCGCACGAACATCGTGGGCACAACCTGGGTATGTGAGATCTGATACTTCGGAATCGCGGCGAGATATTCCTCTGCGTCGAAATGTTCCATGACCACGGTCGTGCCACCGAGACGGTGCACCGCCATGTTGAAGCGCAACGGTGCGGCGTGATAGAGCGGGGCTGGCGACAGGTAACGCGTCGACTCGTTGAAGCCGAACACGAATTGGGCGAGCATCAAGAGCCCTGGCGGTGTGCCAAGCGGTTCAGGTTTGTACACGAACGCCACACCCTTGGGTCGGCCGGTGGTGCCGCTCGAGTAGAGCATGTCGGTGCCCTCGAATCGCTCGGCAAGCGGCGTGGCGGGTTGTGCTGCGACCGTGGCTTCGTACGAGTCATAGTGCGCAGTCGTGCCGTCAAGCATGTAGCGAGCAGTGAGTGCTGGCGTCAGTGCCACAATTTCTTCGGCTTGGTCGGCCTTGTACTTCGAGGTGATGAAGACCTTTGCGCCGCAGTCGTTGATGATGTACGCGAGTTCATCGGTCGTCAGACGGCTCGAGCAACAGGTGTAGACGATTCCCGCGTAGTGGCAGCCCCACACCACTTCAAAAAATCGTGGGTGGTTCTCGAGGCAGATGGCCACGTGGTCGCCCGGCTTGAGACCGAGCCCGGCAAGTACGTGGCTGAGACGGTTGGCACCTGCGTCGAGTTGACCAAAGGTGAGCGTCTCGCCGCTACCAGACATGATGATGGCGGGGCGGTCAGGGGCAGTCTCGGCGATTTTTCCGGGGAACATGATGTGACGAAGGTAGCGCAGCGGCTACCCTCGCTGTCATGCCGACCGAAACCCTGAGCAACGAAGACCTGCAGCGTCGCGAGCGGGGCGAGCAA